>BDTI01000035.1 GCA_002923215.1 archaeon BMS3Abin16
CGATGGATCGCGCCCTATCCGGTGGTGTCACAACAGACGATGCCTTTGAAGCTGTAACTGATCTGCGGGACCGCGGCGTCGTGCGCCCGATCGTGTTCATGACCTATTATAACATCGTGCTTCAATATGGTGAGGACATGTTTTTACAGCGGTGCAGTGAGACAGGCGTTGACGGACTGCTGGTTTCAGACCTTCCGCTTGAAGAATCAGAAAGCATTGTTTCCGGCTGCAGAAAACATGGGCTTGACCCGATCTTTCTTATTGCCCCTGTAACACCGCCGAAGCGTGTTAAGCGGATTGCCGCGGCTGGTTCCGGGTTTTTATATCTAGTATCGCTACTCGGTGTTACAGGTGAGCGCAAGTCTGTTGCGCAGAAGACAATCGACGTTATAAAATCGGCACGAAATATTGTTGGTGGCATACCGCTGGCTGTGGGCTTTGGAATATCGCGGCCCGAACATGTACAACAAATCATCGGAGCAGGGGCACAGGGTGTTGTGGTGGGTTCAGCCTTTGTAAACCTCTCGGCGAAACACGGCTCAGACGCCGGGGAGTACCTTGAACGGCTTGCTCAGGAGTTGAAAGAGGGCACACGATAAAAATGCAGGCCATTGACGAGATACAGTCTGCGCTAAAGCATCTTTCAAAGGTTCAGAATAAAAATATGCGTGAGGGGTTTACAACTGCAACGTCGATAATCGAAAACTCAGATGTTGAATCTATAGTGGAGCTTGTTGAATCCGTGCTTGCACCCTATCTGGCTGATGGTGAAAAGATCAGCTCGCAGCTTTCAAAAGGTGAGATATTTGACTGTGGAAAGGCTTATTTCAAAATACTCGGCGGACATATTATTGAATACTATCATTATCCCACGACAACATCGCTTTTCATCAGGATATACAACATATCAAGGGACGATAAAACATGGATCGCACTCTATATGGATGAAAACAAAAACACGCCTTGGTGGGAAAAAGAATCCTCGAAATAATCTGTTGCTACTCAGTTTTGCTTTGTAATAGAGTTCTGCATCCCTTTAAATCCAAGCATCATGAGAAAGGCCGACATCATGAGGAAAAAGTCATAGGCTACTAGCCACTCCTTTATCTCATAGAGCTCGAGCAAGCCGAAGATTCGCAGAATCAGTAGCATTCCTACTGAGAGTCCGCCGAAGAAAAAATAAATATAAAACTGTGACTTTCCGCGTGTAGCTGAATAAACCTGATACCCAAAGTACCAAGAAAATATTCCGAAGCCCCATGCAAGCAGGATGAATAGTATCTCCAGATTCTGTAGCGCCACCGTAAAACCTCAATTTCTAATGAAAGATCATGTAGTTTAAATATTTTTTGGAAACATGCAAGCAAGAGCCAGAACATGTTTTTATGAAACAAACTCTTCATCCTGCCATCCTCCAAAAAATAGAGACGGATTCACTTTTTAAGAAAGCTATAATCATGTTCCAAAATCTTAGGGTTGATCATGTCTAAAATCTTGGCCATGTGCCGGTCACGTTTGATAGCGTTCCAAATTTTATTCTCAAGCTTTTGGCCCCGTTCACCGGAAACAGCCAGATCAAGAATGAAAAAGAGGTCATCCGTGTCAAAGGGCGTGGAAACATGCCAGTCCGCGCCGGCGTATTCAAAGCTGGTGTTTCGATCTCTTTTTTCAGAGAGAACACTGAGCATAACAATCGGCAGATCGCCCGTCTCCTTGGACTCGCGGATACGCTTTGAAACCTCCCATCCGTCGAGATCCGGCATCATAATATCAAGAACCACCGCATCAGGCCGGGCCTCACCAATCTTTTCAAGGGCCTCCTCACCGCTCGCGGCAGCCACCGTTTCATAGCCGTGTTTATCAAGAACCTTTCTCAATACTTCAAGGACATCCGGCTCGTCATCAACAACAAGGACTTTGGCCATCCTACCACCACATCTGATAATGTGGTGTTGCTTCCATTTAAATCCTTCGTATCCATGGAGAGGGGGTTTAGTCAGATAACGCTTTTTTACCATTGGCAGAAGGAATTATCCGGGTCTTACCCTGGAAGTCCTTGCGAAGACCCTTGCCTTTGAACAGGCGGTCTAGAAACAATGCGAGCGCAGCAATCTCAGAATGAGGCTGCGAGCCAACGGCTACATTGAGATCCGCGCGTTTATATACTTCAGGCGGAACTTTCTCAGCGCCGACAACAACCAAAACATCTCCGGTAACACTTTGAACCTCGGAGATCACATCGTCAAGGGGCAGCCCGTACATTGTGAGATGAACAACAAATCCTTTCCAACGCTTTAAATAACCGCGCCAATCAGATTCAGCATCGACTGAAAAATCTCCGCCCCACCGGTCCACAACATCCCGGATACTACGTGAAACCGTTTCATCCTCAACAGAGATCACAAGCCCACTCGCACCAAAGGCCCGCGCAACCAATCCAACATGAGAGGTTACACGTTTATCACGAAAAGGCCTATGACCAAGCCGTAAAACAAACACTTTATTCTCGCGCTTCACAACCCACATACATGCGGAAACGTTTATAATAATAACTGTGCGGGCTGGATGGTCTGTGTCTGCTATGTAAAAGATTTTAAGTGCACACAGTGATTATCTTTTTCAACCTGTCTTTTTTGGTGTTGTTAGACTATATATCCCATCAAAACAGCTTTGCGAGCCTTCGGAATTCTTTGCTGGCAGGGGATTTTGGAACTTCAACGACAACGGGGGTTCTTTTTTCAACACCGCGGTACACGTTTATATCTGCAGGGATTTTTGCAAGAATCGGTAGTCCAAGGCTGTCTTCGACTTCGCGGGCGCTCATCTCCTCATCCGACCGTCCTACCTTGTTTAGGATAATGCCTTTAATAGGGGTGCCAACCTCATTTACAAGCTTGATTGTGAGAAGACAGCTTGTAACAATAGGAATCCAGGGGTTAGTTACGATAAGCACTTCATCACTGGATTCAATTACAGCACGGGTCTCCTTATCCACATGAGGATGAGAATCCAAAAGAATTATCTCATAAAGTCCTTTTACAAGGTCAATTATGTTTTTCAGCCGTGTAACATCAACGCCTTCCTCAAGAAAAGACCCTGGCACAACTGCAAGCCCGCTCTTATGGATATATGTTGAATGGGCGATTGAGACTTCATCTTTAATCACGTTTTGAAGTGATGACGGCAGGCCGAGCATGTCAAGATAAAGATGCAGGTTTGGAACCTCGATATTCGCGTCTACGGCAAGCACTTTTTTCTTAAACTCACGCGCTAAAATAGAACCGAGATTAGCAGTTATAGTGGTTTTTCCTACCCCTCCTTTGGCTGAAAGAATGCCGTAGACCTTAGCATCTGCCACTCTATTTCCCTCCTTTCATCATTTCATCCTTTATCCGCTGAACCGTTGACACAACATCTTCACGGTAAACCGTCTTTTTACGCCTCCCCTTATAAATCCGCCGACCAAGCGAATAAATCCCGATAAAGGTCAAAACTAAAACCGCTCCAAGAACAAAGATTACCAGGGGAAATTCATCTGAGGAAGGCGCGCCCACGAAGAGAGAGACATCCTTCACAGCCTCCCTGTCATTGTAAACAAGTCTGAAAGTTGCAGTGTACACGCCGAGTGTCGCACGCACTGGCGCTGTAACCGTAAAGTTTAGAGTAGACTCTGATTCAGGCCCAAGAACCATCGAAAGATTTGCAGGATCAATCCTCCAACCAGTCGGAGGGTCAACAACAAGGCCTGTGGAAATTGGAACGATTGCACGGTTGAAAAGTGTAATTGAAAGATTGCCCGTGTCACCCGGTAAAAGCGTAAGTGCCTGAACACGGGAGATCTCAACGATTTCTTCAGGCGGTGAAATATCATATAAAATATTCATCTGCCGCAGAGGCCAATCTACAAATGTAGAGTATTCTTCAAAGGCGCCAGAAACCTCATACGATAGTGTTCTAGTCTCAAAAAAGTCGATGTCATCCATCTGCCAGCGCACCACCGGATCAGCCTCAATAATCTCAGTTGGCGGGACACCGAAATCTACCTGATTAACATGGGATGCTACGTCTTTCGGGATCTCTTCCACAATATCGAGACGCTGAATAAATCTGCCCGCGTTTTCAACTTTGAGCCCCACGATTGAAACACCTTTTTCAGAGTCCACAACCACCCGGCGGGTTACGCTCGGACGCTCAAGCTCAGCCGGATAAGGTTTAACCCTGAGGATGAAAAAAGTCATGGCCTCTGATTCACCGCTGGTAAGCGTAGTCGTCACCCGATAGTTACCTGGGAAAGCGCCGGCTGGAATGGAAAAGCCCATGTTAATGCTGCGGGTGTCACCTGGTCCAAGGCCTGCAGTGTCAGACATAACCTCTACCCACTCATTTGGCACGCCTGAAACAATCACGTCAACCGGTGTTATTTCTGCCTCACCAATGTTAGATACAACAATATCTGCGGTGGTTGTCTCACCGGGCCGGGTCTCCTCAATTATCGGGTATTTCACAAAGCGAATCCTGCCCTCGCCAAGGGGTTGTTCAACAGGTGGGAGAAGCGGCGGAAGCACAGGCAGAAGCTCTGCAGGCGGTGTAACAGATTCAGGCGTCTCCGCTGCCGGGGTGCCAGGGGCAGATGTAACCGGAGGCGTTGTGCTTCCGCTTCCTCCGCTGGGCGGCGGTGTAACAGCCTGAATAGTAAAAGAGGTTTGCACGACGTCAGTAGTCTTCCCCTCATAACCAACAATCATATCAGCAGTATAAATGCCAACCTGATTTGAACCTGTGTTCCAGCTCGAGATAAAGGTCGCGTCATCACCAACCGCGATCTCAATAGGTGTGAGAACTAGACTGGCAACAAGCCCCCCGCCTGAGCCGGTAATATTGATCCGTGGAGTTGCGTTAATCGGCTGATTACCTATGTTACGCAGTGTAATCGTAAAGTCGATGATCGTGTTCTGGCTCGTAAAAGCAGGGTCCACCGAAAAATTCAAAACCTCGGAAAGAGGATAAGAGTTAACAGATACGGAGGCGATGGTCCCGGCACCTGAGACCATGGATGCGCTCAAAATAAAAATCACACAGCAAAAAACAAATGATTTCATGTTCATCCTACTCCCCCTCCATCAATCTTTTTTTAATGCAATAACGATATATCCCAGGATTAAAAGTATCAAAATCACTGCTCCCGCGCCCATGGCAACAAACTTAAGGGGAGACTCTCCGCCAGCGCCACTAGCAACCGGCGCCTCGGTCTGCAGGACAATCTCTTCAGTAAACTTCTCCTGCATAGTTCGCACGGTGAAATCAAAATTCCGATCCTGCGACAAAATCACCATTCCACCCTGCCCAAGCCAGGTAGCTTTCGCGTTAATCGTAATAGTATGAGATTCTCCAAGCCCAGCCGACTTTGGAGGAGTAATTACTACCTTCAAAATCTTGGCCGGAATAAACCCATCCACGCCGCCAGCCTCCAGATACTCCACTCCCTCAGGAGGAGAGTCCGGTTTTGCTGGAAGCGTGTCCGTAGGCTCTGCAAAGAGATTTTCCTCAACACTAATAAGCTCACCCGAAATATTAGTTGTTACAGTATGCAGACCCGGGTCAAGCCGGACATCCCAGCCTTCAGGCGCTGAGGCAACGCTGAATTTAACGTGAGTGATTCTATTACCATAGATATTATAGACATAGATATTTGCAGTGTGGCTCTGCCCAGGCTCGATGTTGATTGCTTTCTCAGCCTGCATGGTTCCGAAGTTATATGTGGGAGCCTCCTGTCCATAAATGACGCCAGCTAGAAGAACCAATATGATTAGTACTACTACAACTCTAAGCTTCACACCCATGAAAGCTTCTCCTGAATTCCTGTTAAAATACTTTTGCCCCCTGTTTCCAAGCTAAAAAGATAAAAAGAAGAGAAATCGCGCCTCCTCCTTAGTGGGGGAGACACCGAATCATGTTCTTTTATGCCTTTTCAACTCTTACGAAGACGTCGCTCGAATATCCGCCGGCTGTCTGTCCAGAGGGGATGTCAATCCAGAAGTATGCGTTTCGGGTCTCAGACGCTCCTCCGCCAGGTGCAGGTATATTCACCCAGTTGCTGTAAGGCAGCCCTGAGGAGAACACTGTTGTCATGTCGGTCTGTGTGCTTGTTGTGTCGTTGGCAAAGCTCAGGTTCCCGACTCCGAATGTGGTTGGTCCTGTGAATATGCTGCCGTTTAGAGATATGTTTGTAGCCACGTTTGTAACGCTGTCAACAGTTATCGTCGTCGGATTTGATGTCGCTGCAGAGTCCGTAACGCCCGGGTTTAAGCTTCCAAAAGCTATCGGCACGCCTGCAAGTGTTACCGAGATATACTCGTTTACTGTAACGCTTGCCGTTGTCGCCTGAGTGTCATCTACTGAAACTACTGGCTGAACTGATGCGAAAAGCACGAAGAGCACAGCCAATACGCTTATAGTGGATATATATTTCCATTCCATTCTTTACACCTCATATTTGAGTATTTTTTGCATGTTTCTTCTTATATAAACCTTGCTTTCATGTGTGGATCATACTTTTTCGCATGGACAGCTATGAAACAGGTTACATGTATCATGCTTCAGCCTTCACGGTAACGGTGCTGGAATAGATGCCTGCCTCCTGTCCTGGCGGGATAGTTATCCAGAAATAGATTGATCTGTTTAGGGCAGGCCCGCCCTTTGGTCCCGGGATATTGATCCAGTTGGAATATGGGGGGAGAGCAGTATAATTAAGGGCCGTTTCAGTTTTAAACTCTGTGGTAGCGTTGGAATAGCTCAGGTTTCCAGCTTCGAATTCAAAGGATGCGGATGTAAAGTTTGTGCCCATCAAGGTGAGGTTGGTATCCACATTTGTTATGGATTCGATTGTGACAACCAGGGGGTAGCCGGATCCGGCGAGGGCACTTTGAAGTGAGACACCTGGGTTCAGGGAGCCGAAGTCGATGGGCGCGCTGGAAAGTGTTATATCGATTATTTCAAGTGCGGCATGGCTGATATTCAAGCAGGCGCCTTTGGTGTAATAGTTTGAATATGTATTGCTGCCAGTGAGATCGATTGCTCTCGAGCGCAGATCAACACAGGTCTGATCGGGAAGCGCTGTTGTATTCCAGGAAAGTGTTGCAGGTTCAGAGTGATTTCCTATCTCAGTCCATCGAGCGCCGTTTATTCCAATCCAGAGTCCTGTCCAGTTGATATCGTCAAAATTTGATGAGCCATTGTAATCGAAATCAATTCCTC
>BDTI01000036.1 GCA_002923215.1 archaeon BMS3Abin16
GTCCGATTCCCATCCGGGCCAGACTCTTCCCAAAGCCTGCATCGGCAGAGCCATAAAAAACTATGGGCAGCGTCTCTGCTGATGCGAGTGTAAGTGCGTCGTCCATGGCTGTGAGATCATATCCATAGACAGCAACAGCCCGTGTGCCTCCGAATCGCTCGGCAACCTTTAGCGAGGTTTCAGCCCGGTCTGCGCCGCTAACCTGCACAACAGATATTCCCTGTTTTTTTAAAATGCTCTCAGCACCGGGGATAGCAGTTTCACCGCCGATAATGTAGACAAGGCTTGCGCCTGTTGAAAGGACTTCAGAAAGGGCGCCGCTTGAAAACTCCCCCCAAGGCGTTGTAACCAGATGTGAACCTGTTTTTTGCGACCAAGCGCTTGCAACTGCAAAGTCAGCCGGATTGTCGCTAGTGAGTATCGCTGTAGTCCCCTGCCCGCTCACCGAAGGCAGAATCAAACAAATCAAGACCAGTAGAATTATCCCTCGCTTCATAACACAACATGATATTAGTTGCTCATATATAAATTTCTTTTTACACAAGTTTGAATCACCCATTTTTCACTGCCACCTGAGCCCTGAAAAAACAGCGTTTACAGAAAAAGATATAAATCCCCAGTCCTATGGCTATGCTTCCTATCAGGAGGTTACAGATGGTTACAATACTTGTTGGAGGGCAGTGGGGGGATGAGGGGAAAGGAAAGATAGTAAGCTACCTCTGCCTCAAAGACAAATATGATATTACTGCGCGGGCGGGTGTCGGGCCGAATGCTGGACATACCGTTGAATATAAGGGGAAGAAATACGGCCTGCGACTGGTGCCCTCGGGCTTTCTAACTGAGGGGACGCGTCTGCTTATCGGGGCGGGTGTTCTTGTAAACCCGGAGGTGCTTCTAGGTGAGATCTCTGAGCTTGGGATTGAAGACCGCTTCGGCGTTGACATGCGGGCAGGCATAATCGAAGAAGACCATATCAAACGTGATAAAAGCTCATCTCATTTGAAGGATAAGATCGGCAGCACAGGGACTGGCTGCGGGCCTGCGAATCAAGATCGGGCAAACCGTTCGCTCAAGCTTGCGAAGGATGTTTCTGCGCTGAAAAAGTATATTACAAATGTGCCTGATGAGCTGCACAAGGCAAAGAGGGAGGGGAAAAAGGTTTTGGTTGAATGTTCACAGGGATTCGGGCTTTCACTCTTCTACGGCGACTATCCTTATGTAACATCGAAGGACACAAACGCCGCGCAGGCATGTGTGGATGTGGTGATTGGACCGCGGGATGTAGACCATGTAATCGTTGTATTCAAAAGCTTCCCATCACGGGTTGGTGAAGGGCCTTTTCCAACTGAGATGAAGCCGGAGGAGGCTGAGCAGCTGGGCATTGTTGAGTTCGGGACGGTTACAGGACGAAAACGACGAAACGGCAGATTTGACTTTGAACTGGCGCGAAAAGCCGCACAGTTAAACTCGGCAAGCCAGATAGCGCTCACATGCATCGACTATCTTGACCCCAGAAACAAGGGTGTGCGCGAGTATGACCGGCTCACCGATGACGCAAAGGCCTTCATCACTGAAGTGGAGGAGAAGGTCGGCATTCCCATAACACTCATATCCACAGGGCCAGATCTAGCTGATACGATTGATCTGAGAGAGGAGAAATTGTGACCAAATACGTTATAATCACAGGCGGCGTCTTGTCAGGACTGGGCAAAGGTGTGACAACAGCTGCAATCGGCCTCATACTCAAGAGCCGCGGCATCTCTGTTGACGTGTGCAAAATCGACCCCTATCTCAACGTGGACCCCGGCCTAATGAACCCCTATCAGCATGGCGAAGTCTGGGTTACAAAAGACGGATATGAGGCTGATCTGGACTTCGGTCACTACGAGCGTTTTCTGGATATTGAGCTTGGCCGGGACCACAATATTACAACAGGCAAGATATATCTCGAAGTGTTGGACCGTGAGCGTAAAGGCGGGTATCTGGGTCAGACCGTGCAGGTTATACCTCATATCACGGATGAGGTGAAAAAGCAGATACAGATGATTGCGAGACTCAATCATCCAGATGTGCTGCTCGTGGAAATCGGGGGGACAACCGGCGATATTGAGAGCATGCCCTTTCTTGAGGCACTTCGGCAACTTCGAATGGAAAACGGCAGGGAAAACATCCTCTTCGTGCATGTGACCCTTGTGCCAACCCTTGACGCTGTGGGCGAGCAGAAAACCAAGCCCACCCAGCACAGTGTAAAGG
The DNA here is from genome assembly GCA_002923215.1 of archaeon BMS3Abin16. GTDB lineage: Archaea > Hydrothermarchaeota > Hydrothermarchaeia > Hydrothermarchaeales > SZUA-236 > SZUA-236. The sequence continues at coordinate 2,254 of BDTI01000036.1, forward strand.
AGCTTCGGGCAATCGGGATTCAGCCTGACATTCTTGTATGCAGAACCGATAAACCGCTGCTGCCAGATACCAAGGCTAAGCTCAGCCTGTTCTGCGATGTGGGAAAGCTCGACGTACTCTCAAATCATGATGTGCCGTCAGTCTACGAAGTGCCGGTTGTCCTCGATGAACAGGGTTTCGGCGATAACATCCTTGGTAAGCTCAGTCTCAGAGAAAAACATCACGACCTTAAAGACTGGCGCCGCTTCATCAAACATATCAAATCGTTGAAGCAGAGTGTTCGAATCGCGGTTGTAGGAAAATACACGGATCTTCGCGATTCTTATATCAGCATCGCAGAGGCTTTGAAACACGCAGGATACGAGTTGAACTCTGCTGTTGACATAAAATGGGTGGAGTCCATCGACCTTGAAGACGACCCGTCCAAGGTGGAAGTGCTCAGCGATGTGGACGGAATCCTTGTGCCCGGCGGATTTGGAGTGCGCGGGTCAGAGGGTAAGATACTCGCAATAAACTATGCCCGTGAAAACAAGATTCCCTATCTTGGCATCTGCTTTGGATTTCAGCTCGCGGCAGTTGAGTTTGCTCGCGGTGTTCTCGGCCTAAGAGGTGCAAACAGCGTTGAGCTTGATCCAAAAACACCGCATCCGGTAATCGACATCCTGCCTGAGCAAAAAGAGATTAAGCAGATGGGCGGGACTATGCGCCTCGGCGAAATCGCGGTGGACGTTGAATCCGGCACCTTGGCAAACGCAATTTACGGATGCACAGTAATCGGTGAGCGCCATCGCCACAGATTCGAGGTGAACCCTGATCTTATCCGCCGATTCGAAGAAAGAGGCATGATATTTTCAGCTCGAAGCGATAATGGCAGACGCATGGAAATACTGGAAATACCAGGCCATCCCCACTTTCTGGCCACACAGTTTCACCCTGAGTTTAAGTCCAGGCCACAGCGGCCAAGCCCAGCATTTCTATCATTTGTAAAAGCGGCGCTTGAAAATAAATAAGCCAAGGGTTCAATCTCCCTGCCACTCGGGAAGCGTTTTCATGTGCTCATCTGTCTTTTTTTCCGCATCTCCACGGGTCATTCCCAGGCTTTCCATGTGAAATCGAACAATCTGCTCGCGAATCTGCTCCCTGGCCTTTAAAATACCGTTGGGTGACGTGCAATAATTACAATAAGGGTTTTCAACCTCCCCACAGGCGTGCTGCGACGCCGTCTCCATCGGTATTCCGCAACTCCGGCAGTTCACAATCTTCTCGGTCATAACACTTTCTCCCTAATACTATCAATTGGACTTTGAGATTAATAAAGACTTGGGTTTTAATTAGAGCCATGTTTTACTATACCCATATTTAAAACATAAATAGGTACACCATCCAGTCCCTCCTTTAGGTTTCTTTTTACAGATGCCACAACGCGTTACTGTGTTGAGTCCTTTTTTAACATTTTCTTTGTATTTTCTTAGTTCTTTCAGAGCTAGATTTAAACTTCTCAACACAATTTGTATGAAATTTTCCTGATTTCACTTTTTTATAACCACAGCTTGGGCACCCATATTTATTAATCATCTCTCTTGCAGATTTCGAATCCCTTATTATTTTTAATCTCAGAGGGAAAAAGAAACAATTTTATTTTATTCAAAATCAAAGCTAAAATTCACCTCCATTAATAATTAACTCCAGCTCTTCTTAGACTCCGGTATAAGTTATCCATAAAGATCGAAAAATCGCTTAACTGTGTATGGTATTTCCCTTGCCACGTCAGACGCCGTATATCCGTATCCCTTGAATATCTGGAGTTGGTCGCCTGCCGCTCCGCATACAAAGGCCGCAATCGATGCGGCGTCGAAGAGAGTCACTCCCTGCGAGATAAATCCGCCCACCACGCCTGCCAGTACGTCTCCTGTCCCGCCCACAGTCATACCAGGATTTCCTGTTTCATTTAGCTTTGTCCCGCCATCAGAGGATGCGATGATGTCAACAGGTGATTTTAATAGGAGCGTTGTTGAGAGGGCGCGCGCCCATTTCTCAACCGCTTTTTTTCGCCCTTCTAGTGAATCGGGAAGCGCGTCACCTGTAAGAATTTTGAATTCAACTGCATGGGGTGTGACAACAGCCTTTAATCTTTTCAATAATTTCACGTTCAACAGTTTCAAGGCATCAGCATCGATTACAACTGGGATTTCAATCCGGAAGAGAAGTGTGTTGAGCGCCTCCTTTGTCTCATCTGAAACTCCAAGCCCTGGACCGATAACACAGACATCCTGGCCCCGCGAAAAATCCAATATCTCCTCTACAGCAACTGTGTTGAGATGCCTCCCTTCATAGCTTCTTACAATAAAGTCAGGTGTTGACGTTCTGGCAGATTCAAGTATGGTTTCTGGCACAAAGAGGGTTACAAGGTCTGCCCCCGCTCCAAATGCACCGAGACCGGTGAGCACAGGCGCGCCGCTGAAATCCGTGCTCCCGCCGACAACCATCACACGGCCGTTATCCCCTTTATGTGAGTCCACGCTGCGCCTGAGATTTGTAATCAAGTTTCCAGGCCCTACATGTGTTTGTGCCTTCACAGGGATTCCGATGTCTCTTACAACTAGATTGTATTCTTTAAGCCCTTTCTTGGCCTTATGCAATGAAATCACAATGTCGGCTTTCACAACTGTTGTTGAACCTAGGCCTGAGGGCACGTCTACCGAGACCTTGAACGCCCTTGAATCATTTACCCTGTGGATGATGGATTGATAGGGCTCCCGCGGCTCGCCAACGATCCCTGTTCCCAGGAGAGCGTCAACAATTAGGTCTGCGTTGAAATCGATTTCCCCCTCGCTCGGGACTTCAACTATTGTTCCGCCTTTTTCCAACAGGTTTTTCAGTGCAGTCTTTGCTTCCCTGGTTTTCACATCCGCCTTTGACCCAACGAGATAGACACTGGGCCGGTGGCCTGCTTCAATCAGCCAGGCGGCCGCAACCAAGCCGTCACCACCGTTGTTACCAGGGCCGCAGAGAAAAGCGATTTTCTTCTCACCCAAGTTTTCGATCTTTTCCAGCTCTTCAAAAACCACGCGCCCGGCATTATCCATAAGCCTTTTGAACCCCGCACCAAAGTACGCGGAGTTGAGGTCGATTGCACGCATATCTGCTGGATTTATATACTCCATAGATTTAATAACTCTCTGAGATTATAAATAACTTAGGAGGATTGATTGTTGTGACAGAAGAAGGCAAACTCCCTCAGGACCCAAGTGAAATCATTGACGTTCTTATCGGTGAGATGGCGCTTACACGGCGCAAGATTGAAAGCATACTTGAGCTTCTCGACGAAAAAGGCGTTATCTCAAAGTCCGAGTTCATATCTCATCTTAAGAAGAAGACTGAAGAAGAGAAGCTGAATATCTATGTTCGATCCGCTTCAGAGGGCCGGAAATAACAGACAATTTTAAGATGTTTGAAACTCGCGCAAGAGCAGCTATGGGGAGGGTTGGAAAGTTTACTGTAGGTGAGCACAGGCTGGAGACCCCGCTGATCCTGCCGGTGATAAACCCGAATTCAGACCTCATCCCGGCAAAAGAGATCGGAGACATCGGTTTCAAAGCGGTTATCACTAATTCCTATATTATCTGCCGAAATGAGGGGCTTCGGGAGGAGGCGCTTTCAAAAGGTGTGCACAGGCTGATCGGGTTTGACGGTGCTGTTATGACCGACTCAGGCTCTTATCAGCTCTCCAGATACGGCGAGGTTGAGATTACTCCTGATGAGATCGTGGAGTTTCAGGAGGCTATTGGTAGCGACATCGGAGTGATACTCGATATTCCCACGCCGCCGGAGGTAAGCCGCGCCAGGGCGAAGCGAGAACTGGCTGAAACCCTCACGCGGGCTAAGGCTGCCGTGCCGCTTAGAAAAAAGATGCTTCTCGCAGGAACGGTTCAGGGCTCAACACATCTTGACCTGCGGGAGGAAAGCGCGCGGGAGATGGCGAAACTTGACTTTGATCTTTATCCAATCGGCGGCGTGGTACCGCTTATGGAAAGCTACAGATTCGCTGATCTCGTACGTGTAATCCTTCACTCTAAAAAATATATTCCAGCCGATAAACCAGTGCATCTCTTCGGAGCCGGCCACCCCATGATGTTCGCACTCGCCGCCGCCCTTGGATGCGACATCTTCGATTCAGCAGCCTATTTCCTCTATGCCCGCGACGGCAGATACATCACATCCACAGGCACGCTTAAACTTGGTGAGATGAACTATTTGCCCTGTCAGTGCCCGATCTGCTCCAGCCACTCCCTCGGCGAGATGAAATCTTCAGATGACCGTGTAAAGCTTCTTGCGCTGCACAATCTCCACGCCACATTTCAGGAGATTAAAACAGTGAAAGAAGCGATTCTTGGCGGCGGGCTCTGGGAGCTTGTGGAACAGCGGTGCCGCGCCCATCCCAGACTTCTCGGCGCGCTGCGAGTCCTCGGCGAGTATCCTCTTGAAAACTGTGAGCCGCTGAGTAGGCCCGGCGCATTCTTCTACACCGGGTCTGAGTCTCTGCTGCGCCCGGGGGTGAAACGACATCTCGCGCGAATAAATCGTATTCAAACAACTGCGAAGAACCTGGTTCTCACACTCCATTCGCAAAAAATCCCTGATAAATCCGGTTTTGGCAGCAATGAAGAATATCATGTCTGCACTGTTTCACCTGTATTCGGTGTTATGCCCTCTGAAATCGAGGAGGTCTATCCTCTCACTCAACACCTCTATCCTGAGACTTTGGACAGGTGTCAGACTGCGATGATAAAGCGGGAGGCGCGACGGTATGCCTCTGGTTTTGAGCGGGTCTTTGTGGATGAGTCTCTGAGGAGTCTTGGAGTTGAGGGTGAGGATGCGAGCGGAATAGATGTTGAAATGAGCACGGAGGTTAAGGTTCAGGCCTTGGGAGACTACCAGTTTGGAGCTGGTGCAGGGGAGGTTCTATTTAAGGGTTGCAGGGGCAGATACGCAAGGAATGGTAGGCTCAGGCAGATTTTTGACGGCGATACGCTGGTTGCCACTGTGCGGGCATCAGACGGAATCCTCATCCCCTCGCTTGAAGGTGCCCGGCGGCTTCTCAAACTACCACAGCAGAGAAACAGGGTGGTTGTTGAAGACTTTGAGGTCTGCAAATACATAATGGAAGGTCGAAGCGTCTTTGCCAAGTTCATCACAAGCTGCGACCCGGAGATCGTGCCTGGCTGCGAGGTGATCGTTGTAGACGGCGATGGCGGGCTCGTGGGCTGGGGCCGCGCAACACTGGACGGCAGAGAACTCCTCGCATTCAAGGTTGGAGTGGGTGTGAAGACACGTGGAAGTTTAAGCGGTGATTCAGACGTTAACGTTGAAGAGTAGTGTAAAAATATTAATGGAGGCTTAAAGATTATGACTGAAAAAGAAGAACATGTCTGCACCTGCGGCGGCGCCTGTAAACAAAAGGTAGTCCAGGTTGAAGACAAAACCGACGAAAAAGACAATTAAAATCTAGGGGGGAGTTTTTTTCTTTTCACACTCTAAAACCATAATATCCCTCTCTCTGTGTCAGCTTGTTTTTAAGAGGTGGGAGGAGGTGGCAGAAAAAGTTTATTTAACGTGTGTTGAGCAATATTAACTCAAATAGACTCTATGCCACATAGATAAATGGATAGCGCTCAAAAAACATTTGAATCACTATAATTAGAGAAAACACAGCATTACATGAGCGCGGGGAGAGTAGAGGAAGACTCTAAAAGTCGATTACTATCTTCTCAGGGCCTGTTCCGGATTTAATCCTGCCATCATAGGAGACCTCATATTCCCTGGAGTCCTTTATATCCAGTACAAGGCCTTTGAGAGGATATTTTGAGGGTCTTTCCAGCTTGATTATAAGTGTTCCCCGCCTAATATATGTCAAAACCTTAAGAGTGTGTCTTGCATTCCACCATCTGGCAAATTCAATCATTGTAGGGGTCCAGACATCTCTTTCTTTCACATGGGTGAGGAAGGAATCTAAAAATCTCATCCCTCTTTTCCCGGGCAGAGCCTGGGGATGGAGATGGGTTAGCAGGCAGAAGACACCTCCTTTATCATAGAATTTATTGAACCGGTTCTTAGCCGCCCTCAGAGCGGATCTCTCCATAACAGCGGTTTTCAGGCTCCACATGTAGTCTCCGTTGGCCGGGATGATGAGTATCCTTCCAAAAGGGGTATCCCAGAAATAGGGGAAATAGATGGAGCCGTAGACTATGCCAAGAAATCTTTTGTTGGTTATCTTTCCTTCAGGCCGGATCCTTACATCTGAGTTGTAGAGGAAGTCTTCTTTAGCAAGCAGCTCCAGCGTGCCTTCATTAGATGAGAAGTGGGCTGTTCTAAAACCCAGGGGATGGAGGTTAAGAGAGCCCAGGATCGCTTTACCCTCTGAGATGCGGTATTCCTGCTCCCCGTAGTTGAGGCCTTTGAACTCTCGTGAGCCGAGTATAGGCATCCTTGAGGTTTTCCATTGATGTGTCAATCCATGCTGCGCTATTTCATGTCCGCCTTTAACTGCTGGTTCAAAAAGTTCCTGTGAAACCTGGTGTTTTCCATCGAGCAGGGGGATTGTGAAAAAAGTCCCTTTCACCCCATGTCTGTCCAGTGTTCGGAGAAGTGTTGAAAGATCTTCTTTATCGGTTTTTGCCGACAAGTCATCACAGGAAAATAGGAAGACTGATTTAAAACCCTCGGGGTACATTCCAACAGAGAGATGCCTGTTCCCTTGAAACCTGACTTCAGGCAGTCCAAAATAGTAGCGGCTGTCAATATTCCAGAAAACCAGGGCCGCGAAAACGAGGATAACCGCGGCCAGCAAAAGATATCCAATCAACATGTGAGACGCCTTAATAAAACCACTGGAACATTCAATCTACCCTTCTAATTCTAACAACCCATGGTCTTAATATAAAATATGTCTGCCTTCCCTCTACAGCTTTTTCCTGCACAAGATTTGAGTCTGGATTTTGCCTTCAGCCCATTTAATGCTCTTGAGATGTGAATTTTTCAAAAGCCCTGTGATCTCTTCTTCAGGGCAGACGAAAAAGCTGATTCCCCAGAGTTTTCTTGGCAGATTGAGGATGCTTTGCCTTGAGAATGAGACCACTATCCTGGCGTCGTCTTTTGCTATCCGCGACGCTTCAGAAAGAGGTTTTCCTGGGTCTTCAAAGTATTCCAGCAAACCAACCATTGAGATAAAATCCATAGACTCGTCTTTAAAGGGCAGATGGCACACGTCGGCCCTGATAAAATCTACATGCGGCAGCTTGTCCCTTGCCCTGGCAATCATCTCAGCTGATATGTCCGCTCCGAAAACAAGGCCTTTTTCTATGGAAAAAGGGATAAAATCCCCTGTTCCACATCCCACATCCAGCATCATAGCGCTGTTGAAAGACAGGTCTGAAACAAGGTCCAGAAACATATTGCGCTCTTCCCTTTTCACACTGCGTAGCGGTGCAACATTGAAGAGGAGATCATAAAACTTAGCCCTCAAATCCCAGATCCACGCCTTCAAAACCATTCACCTTTTTACTTGCACGTTAATCTTTTAGAGGAGGTAACATATCTTTTATATACCAGCGTTTAACGCCTGATATCTTCTTTTTTCACCTGCCATGACCCGTCTAAGCACCAGGTATGAAAGTATACCGGAAAAGGCGTAGGCAGCTACGATGGCGGCAAATATTCCTTTCAAGCCAAAGAGGCTGGAGCCGATGTAGGTCAGGGGGATGTATAAGACAAACATCTGCACAACGGTGAGCGCGGCAGAATGCATAGGACGGTGAAATACGTTCAGCGCAGTGGTTGATATCTGAAAGACACCCTGAAGCCCGTAGCTAATCGGTACGAGCCACAGGTAGAGAACAATTGTTGACACAACCCCTGGGTCATCACTGAACAGTAGGGCGAGAGGTCTGGCCAACACCACTAAAAATACGAACAAAACCACACCCCAGAGCATTGAGAAACGGGTGGAGTATTTCATCCCCAGTTCCAACCGGTCGTAGAGGTTGGCAGCCCAATTCTGACCTACAAAGGGGCCTACCACAGTTGAAAGCGCGATAACAGCGATCAAGGCGAAGAATTCAATTCGAGTTGCCACGCCAAAGGCTGCCACCGCCGACGGGCCATAAGATGCCAGGAGGCGTGTAACAACACCGATTGCGAAGGGAAAGATTATCTTGGTTCCGGCAGCCGGCAGCCCGATGTAGAGGACAGGGCTCCATGAGGCGAGCAGAGTTTTGTACGAGGGCAGCTCAAAGCTGACCATCTTATCACGGTAGATCAAGACCCATAAGGCGACGATGAGGGTGGTGGCCCTTGCGATGACAGTTGCTATCGCCGCCCCCTTCAATCCAAGCATTGGGAAGGGTCCGAGCCCGAATATCAGGATTGGATCGAGAACAATGTTGATTGCCGCTGCCACGACCATGATCATACCAGGGGTTTTGGTGTCGCCTGTTGCGCGGATTGCGTTGTTTCCCACCATCGGGACGATGACGAAGACTGCTCCAAGATACCAGATGGTCATGTATTGCCGGATCAACGCGATTATTTCAGGGGTTGCGCCCAGCTGTGTGAACAAGGGATTTATTGTGAATATGCCGAGGATTACAGCGACTACCACTATCAAAAGTGCCAGTACCAGGCTGTCAGTTGTGAGGCGCTGAACCCGATTATGGTCGCCTTTTCCGATTGCCCGTGAGATAACGGCGGAGACCCCGACTCCAAGCCCCATTGCAATGCTGCCAACTACCAGCACAACAGGAAAGGTAAAGCTCAATGCAGCGAGCTCAGGGGTCCCAAGTTGTGCGACAAAAAAGGTGTCTGCCAGGTTAAACACGACTATGCCGAGCATTCCAAAGACCATTGGAACCGCCATTCTGAAGAGCATTTTACCCACAGCTCCCTCGACAAGCATGGCTTTTTTTCCTGAACTCATGGGCTCCAAGTTTGTGGAGGGTGGTCTTTAATGTTTCTGTTAACATGACACAGAACAAAGCGGGTTTTTAAACCACCTTCCCCCCGGCTATGTGGTCTTCCTCTTTAGCGGCTGCACAAAAGAGCAGGACATGTTTTATATACGCCCTAAAAAAAGGAGTGGTAGATATTGTATTCTCCTTTATAGGTGTGGTCTATGGAAATTGTGAATGAAGTTGTATCAGTCCTTGCAGACGCGAAGATATCATATATCATTCTAGCAGTTGCGACCTATTTTCTCAGTGTCTTTTTATACACCCTCAGATGGAAAACAATACTCAGGCGCATGGGCTACTTAACAGACACCTTTTATCTTACAGCCATCATCCTTGGTGGGATATTCTTCAACAACATCACTCCTTCAAGCAAGACAGGCGGCGAGCCTGTGAAGATATATTGGCTGAAAGAAAAGTTTAACGTGCCTTTAGCCCATGGAACTATCTCGATATTTTATGAAAAAGGAGTTGAAGCTATACCTTTTCTAATCTTAACAGCCTATGTGTCCAGCATACTCAAAGACTACATACCAGGCGGAATAGCAAGGGACATAACCTTGGTAGTTCTAATAATAGGGGGTGGAGCTTATCTTTTGCGCAGAAGATTCACCATGCCCAGGCTCAAAGTATTGATCGACTTGTTAAAGGATAAATTTACCTTTTTTGTGACACTCACAACCTCTAGTCTAGTCTGGCTCCTTGACATCCTGCGCTTTAAACTCATATCTCTCGCGCTGGGCGCACAGCTTCCGCTCCATATTATAGCGGTCATGTCCTTTTTGTATTTCGTCTTAGGGGCCGCACCCCTGACCCCGGGCGGGATAGGTGTAGTTGAAGGAGGGTTCACAGCAGCCATAATAGGTCTGGGTGTAGCCGCACCCCTCGCAATAGGCATCGTCATAATAGAACGGCTTATTTCCTATGTCCTAAGCACAGCGATAGGGGGAGTATTCATGGTATATCTGGGAGGAGCCAAGGCATGGAAACACTTAAGATTGCATTAGCATGTGACTGGTGCCCTCCGGAGGTTGGAGGTGTGGAGACACATATCCGGTACTTCTCAGAAAACCTCGTGCAAAGAGGTCATGAAGTAGAAATCATCACCCATAAAAACATGAATTCAACCGCCGGAAAAGAGGATGGGTCGATTCTATACCATAGGGTCAGAGGCTTTGTCCTTAATAGGCAAGGGGTTACGGTGGACCCGCGGGCGATATGGGAGGTGAGAGAGATCCTGAAAAAAGGAGGGTATGATATTGTCCACGGCCACGGAGTCACATCCCCTATATCTGCTGCTGCATGCCTCTACGCCAAGAAGAACGGGGGCGCGGCAACCATCCTTACCAACCACTCTCTCCTTCGAAGCTTTAAGCCAAATTTTGTTGCCAAGACTGTTTTGAAGCCCCTCCTATCTTCTGCTGACAAGGTTATCGCAGTAAGCAGATCTGTAGCAGAGGAAACAGAGCGGATGTGGGGAAAAGACGCTGTCATCATACCAAACGGTGTGAACCTGAGGGAATCCATGGTGGGCTGCCCAGAAGGGATGAGCGTGACCACGATTTCGCGCCTTGTGAAGAAGAAAAACATCATTGATCTGGTGAAGATATCTCCTCTTCTTCTAGAAGAATTTCCGGATCTAAAGTTCACTATTGTGGGGAATGGACCTGAGAAGAAAACGATTCAAAGAGAGATCAGGGCACAGGGATCGGAGGAGCGCTTCAATCTTGTAGACTCAGTGCCTCATGAAGAGGTTTATAGGTATCTTGCAGGGTCTAGTGTGTTTGTGCTTCCATCGAGTGATGAGGCGTTCGGCATATCTCTGCTTGAGGCTATGGCGTGCAGCATCCCGGTTGTAGCCAAAAACGGAAGCGGTGCCTCAGATATCGTAGTCCACGGAGAAAACGGGTATCTCGCAGACGACCTGGATGAGTTAAAGAGGTTTACCAGAGAACTCCTGCAGGACCCTTTAAAACGAAAGGCCATGGGCTGTAGAGGACGCCGCACTGCAAAGCGCTTCGACTGGGCCAGAGTATCAGACCAGGTGGTAGACGTGTACAGGGATGTGCTGAGTTGACTGTCCTTTTAACAGTGGATGTGGAGCAGGACTGCCCCCCTTATCTGGAGACTACAAGGGGGATGGAAGAAGGACTTCCGCTGCTGCTTGCGATCCTGAAGGAGAAGGGTGTTATCGCTACTTTTTTTGTAACCGGGGAGATGGCGAGAAAGTTTCCTGAAAGGATCAAAGAGATTTCACGGAGCGGTCATGAGGTGGGCTGCCACGGCGACCTCCATCAACGGTTTGATAAACTGGGCTGGGATCAGGCAAAAGACTCCGTGGTCAGGGGGACAGAGACTCTGGAGGCCCTGCTCAACAGGCGTCCTACGTCTTTTCGGGCGCCTAATCTTCAGATGCCGACAGAGTATATGGAGCTTCTGGAAAACACAGGATACAGGGTTGACTCCTCGATTGCAGCGTATAAACCGCCTTTTCACAGGCGTCCGTTTTACACCGGCCCGATGTTAAGGGTGCCTGCCACCATTACATCCTCTGTTCTCAGGCTTCCCCTTCCACTCCTGAAATCATGCTTTAAACTCCTTCCGTCTCAGCCGGTTTTTTTCCTTCATCCATGGGAGCTTGTGGACCTTTCAGAGGAGCAAATCCGCCTTGACTGCAGGCTTGGCACAGGGGATAGGCTGGCTGAAAACCTCTCATATCTGATGGACTATTACAAAGGCAGGGGAACCAGGTTCATAACGATGCAAGACCTTTATGAGAAGCAGCCTCAGGTGAGGGGAGACATGCCGGCAGGCCGGTAACAAATCGGTTAGTTCAAAACACCGTTTACAACGCCGTGGGTGAGGCTCGTTACTATTAGTCCTGCAATGACGACGCCGAGCACGATTGCCGGAAAAGAGTATCTCTTCTGAATACCGAATACATATGCTGCTGCGCACCCTGTCCAGGCCCCGGTCACCGGCAGCGGGATTGCCACGAATGTGACTAGGCCGAGGGCGCCGTATCGGTCGATTCGCTCGCTGTGTTTTCTGCGGGTCCGGTGGAAGAGATTTTCGAAGAACCGGTCAAAGACCTTTATGAATCGCAGCCTCTGCTCGATCGGACCGAGGAAGTAGAGGAGAAAGACCACGGGCACAAGATTTCCCAGGACACCGAGCAGATATGCCTCAGCAGTGGTCATGCCATACTCTGCGATTGCCAGTGGAATCGCGCCGCGAAGCTCTGAAAGTGGCAGCATCGCCACAATGAACACAATCAGCCGTGGAGGAAGATCAAACATAATCCTGTAGAGTTAAACCATCTTTCTTTTGAACCTTTCTATTCACAGGTGAAAAAGGCGTGAATTTGACCAGATTATGTTAAATACTAGAGCCTTAGTTGCTATTAATTATTATGGACGCAGCACTCGTTGGATGCGGATTTATTGGAACGCTTATCGCAAAGCATATCTCAACAGGCGAAATCCCGCTTAGGCTTAGATACGTCCTTGACCGTAATCCTGAGAAGGTTGAGCGTGTGCAGGCATTGTTTGATAAGGCGCCTGCCGCTGCTGAAAGCCTTGATGAGATCGCTGATTCTGATGTGAAGCTTGTAATCGAGGCAGCGTCGATTGAAGCTGTCCATAGCTTTGCAAAACCGATTCTGAGCACAGGTAAAGACATGATGATTATGAGTGTGGGCGCCTTTGCAACACCCGGCGTATACAAAACTGTTGAAGAGATATGCCTGCGAAGCGGCGCACAGGTCTATCTGCCCTCCGGCGCAGTTGGCGGGCTGGACGCGGTGTCGGCAGCATCAGTCGGCAGACTTGAATTTGTTGAGCAGCGCACGATAAAACACCCCCGCAGCCTTGAAGGCGCGCCCTATATCGAAAATAATAAAATCAATCTCGAAGGTCTGAAAGAGGCGCGGGAGATTTTTTCAGGAACAGCAATCGAGGCGATTACCGGGTTTCCTGCGAATGTAAATGTCGCGGTCACGCTGGGTCTAGCCGGAATAGGCGTGATGGAAACACAGGTAAAGATCATCGCAGACCCCAGTGCCTCGCGTAACATCCATGAGATTCGTGCGAAAGGTGACTTCGGAGAACTCACATTTCGAACTGAAAACCTGCCGGCGCCAGACAACCCCTCCACCAGTCTTCTCGCAGCGCTTTCGGCTGTAGCAATGCTTAAAAAGATCACCAGCCCGATAAAAATCGGATAACAATCAGAGACTACCCTGCGTCTAATTATATCTTACAATGAGAACAATCCATGTCAGAATATAAGGCAAAAAGATTATTAAACCTTGGATATGAGCAGTTGGGGACGATTTTATGGATGAAAAAGAACTCATGGAGCTGAAGAAGGATACAATAATCCTTGCGCATAACTATCAGACGCCGGATATCCAGGCTATTGCGGATTTTGTGGGTGACAGCCTGCAGCTCTGCCAGGAGGCGGCCAGGGTTGACAAACCATATATCCTGTTCTGCGGCGTGGATTTCATGGCGGAGTCCGCCGTTATGCTAAATCCAGGTAAGACAGTGCTCATGCCTGATCTCGGCTCTAAATGTCCTATGGCCGCCATGCTTCCGGCTGAGGCTGTGAGGGCTGAGAAGGAGAAGCATCCTGACGCCGCTGTTGTATTGTATATCAACACATGGGTTGAAGCCCGGGCCGAGAGTGACGTGACATGCACATCGGCAAACGCGGTGAAAATCGTAGGGGCTCTTCCAGAGAAAAAGATACTTTTCGGACCAGACGCAAACCTCGCCTGGCACGTGCAAAAGAATCTGCCGGAAAAAGAAATCCTCCCAATACCCTATAAGGGTCACTGCCGGGTGCATGTGCGATTCAAAAAAGACGATCTTCTCAGCCTGATTGCAGAGCATCCCGATGCAGAGGTTCTCATACATCCTGAGTGCAGACCGGAGGTGCAGGAGATAGCTGATTTTATTTTGAGCACAGGCGGAATGGAGCGCCACGTTAGGCAATCAAATGCCCATAAATTCATCATCGGAACCGAGACAGGTCTCATCTACAAACTAAAGCAGCAAAATCCAGGTAAAGAGTTCATCCCCGCCCTCTCATCCGCGGTGTGCTCGAACATGAAAAAACACACAATCGACAAAGTCATAGCCGAGCTGCGTGAAAAGAAAAACATTGTTACCGTAGACCCAAAGCTAGCCGAAAAAGCGAGAAAATCGCTTGAAAGAATGCTTGAGCTGAGCTGAACAGGGCCAAATGCGATTGAAAACAAAACTCCTAAAAAAATTGAGGTCAAAGATAAAGCAATAGACAAACAAAGGATGGATTACTGGTTTTAGTATAAGGGATTTAATTTATCCCGTAATAATATTCTTCTTCGTGTCTTTCAATGATTTCTGTTTGTTCCATTACCCTTGAAAATTCAATAGAGCTTGTTTCAATAATGGCATATTTGCCCCTTTTAGTTTGTTTTAGGAATGTCAGGACCATGTTTTCTTTGTTGCTCGTAGGTTCAATCTTTGTTTCAACCATGATTCTTTATCCTCCTATCTACTTTTTATAATTCCAGGTCTTCGCCGGTGAGGATTTTAAACCGCCCCTCAACATGTTGAAGCGGAAAATACTGGGTTGAAAAATTCGTGTTTCTAAGTTTTATGATTCCGATATAGCGCTCAAGCCTGGCGAGGATTGTGCCTGTGCGTTTGAAGTCAAGGTGGATTATGCCGTCGCAGAGGAATTCTTCCACGCCGAACTTGCTGAACTTATCAGAGTTCTGCGTCATCTCAGATATGAGAAAACAGGTTGTCTCAGTTTCACGCAGGGTCTTAAAAAAGTGGAACAATTCTTTGCGCGGATTCTCAACATCAGTAAGCGCGTAGAGCGCGTCCAGTGAGTCGATTACAAGTAGGTCCACGGCGTCGCGGTCAAAGGATTCAAGATACATCCGTATCCTGCTTATCCAGTCATGCTCGAACTTGATCTTTT
>BDTI01000037.1 GCA_002923215.1 archaeon BMS3Abin16
CGCGTTCAGGACATAGACGTTTCCCTCAGATTCAGCTGGTAGAACACCCAGGACATAAACAGGCTCGTTATACAGGCGTTTCAAATGTTTTGCAACCACTGGCGCGCTTCCGCTCCCTGTTCCACCTCCAAAGGCTGTGACAATTACAAAGACGTCTGTGTCACTTGTGCCCTGCATATCGATTGCGGAGAGGATTTTATCAATATCTGCCTGAGCAATCTTTGCCCCAAGCTTATTGTTCGCCCCCACACCGTGGCCGCGCACCACGGTTTCACCAATGAGTATGCGGTCCTTTGCAACGATATATCTGAGTCCCTGTAGATCAGGGCGCGCGCTGTTCACGGCGATCGCCTTGAAAATCCTCTGGGCCCGCGTGCTCATATCATCAGCAATAAATAGGTCTGTTATCTTGCAGCCGGCCTGCCCAAGCCCGATGAAAAATACCCTCATATTATATTCAGCCCCGCTTCATAAGTTTTCTCAGCCTAGCTCCCACAGACTCGATCTGATGTGTTTTTCCCTTTTCTCTGAGTTTTTCAAGGTTTTTCAGGCCTGATCTGTCCTCTGAAATCCATTCCTCAGCAAACTTATCAGTCTGGATCTCGGCTAGTATCTCTTTCATAGCCTTTCTTGATTCTTTGTTGATAATCCTCTTCGCGCGGGTCCTGCCGCCGTATTCAGCGGTGTTTGACACATTCTCCCACATGCCTTCAATACCCTTTGAATAGATGAGATCAACTATGAGCTTCAGCTCGTGGAGGCATTCGAAATAGGCGATTTCAGGCTGATACCCTGCATCTACAAGTGTTTCAAAGGAGGCGGTGATAAGCTCTGCACAGCCGCCGCAGAGATCCACCTGCTCACCAAAGAGATCTGTTTCGGTCTCCTCGGCAAAAGCAGTTTCGAGAACACCGGCCCGGCTCGCGCCGTTTGCCTTGGCCATGGCAAGGGCACGATTCTTCGCCCTGCCTGTAAAATCCTGTTCAACCGCAACAAGCGCCGGCACGCCGAAGCCTTCAGTGTACTCACGCCGTACAATCGCCCCCGGCCCCTTTGGCGCCATCATAATCACGTCCACATTTTCAGGTGGCACGATCTGATTAAATCTGATGTTAAACCCATGGGAAAATGACAGAGCATTCCCCTCGGAAAGCCCGGATTTAATGTGCTTTTCATACACTTCCGGCTGCTTTTCATCAGGGATCAGAATATGGATAATATCCGCTTTCGCAGCGGCCTCAGAGATTGGCATCACATCAAAGCCTGCCTCGCTCGCCTTCTTCCAAGACCCTCCACCCTCACGAAGCCCGCAGATCACATTAAGCCCTGAATCCCGCATGTTCTGGGCCTGGGCATGCCCCTGGATCCCATATCCGATAACAGCAATTGTCTCGTCTTTTAACGTCTCAATATCGATGTCCTTATCATAATAAATTCTAGTCATGTCTGTAGGCCTCTTCTAATTCTTACTAAATTACCATATAAACCTTGTTGTCACTTGCCGTTTTCCTGGGGCTTTGAACCCCGGCTCATAGCTGTAACACCGGTTATTGCAAGCTCTTTTACGCCGAAGGGGTTTACAAGCTTAACAAAGGCATCGACTTTGCCGCTGTTGCCCGTGACTTCAACAATCATCGAGTCCTTGCCCACGTCAACGATTTTCGCCCTGAAAATATTTGCATACTGCACTATCTCCCGCCGCGCGTTTTCATCAGGCGTGCTTATCTTAATCAGCGCAAGCTCCCTTTGAATCGAGTCGCTCTCCATAATAGTTACCTTAACAACCTCGATGATCTTGTTGAGCTGCTTAATTATCTGCTCTGCCTTTTTATCATCACCCCAGAAGGTGATCGTCATCCTTGATAAGCCCTCTTTTTCAGTGTGGCCAACGCTGATAGTGTCAATGTTAAAATGACGGCGTGTGAACATACCTGATATCCGTTGCATCACACCGGGCTCATCTTCCACAAGGGCTACAAGGACGTGCTCTCTCTCCATAATTATCCCTCAATAATATCCTTTAGGCACCCACCTGGTGGGACCATTGGAAATATGTTTGACTCACGTTTCACAACGAAATCAATGACTGTAGGCCTACCTGAATCGAAGGCCTCTTTCACAGCCTCACGAATGTCGCCTGGCTTTTCAACCCGAATGCCATTTGCACCAAAGGCATCGGCAAGCTTGAGATAATCCGGAACCTCGCCGAGGTCAACGCCTGAATAACGTCTGTCAAAGAATAGCTCCTGCCACTGCCTAACCATCCCAAGGTAGTGGTTGTTCATAACAGCAACGACGACCGGGACATCTTCCACAACCGTTGTGGCAAGCTCCTGACAGTTCATCATAAAGCTCCCGTCGCCGGCGATGTCGATTACGTTTCTCTCAGGCTTGGCAATCTTAGCCCCTATAGCGGCTGGAAAGCCAAAGCCCATGGTGCCAAGCCCGCCAGAGGATATGAATGTTCGGGACTTAGTGCGTGAGAGAAAATGCGCAGCCCACATCTGGCACTGCCCAACCTCGGTAACAACTATGTCATCGCCGCTAATAACCTCCATTATCTCTTTTATCACGCGCTGGGGCATAAGAGGCACGTCGTCATAGTCCATCTTGGGCTGAAACTCCTTTTTGAACTGCTTCACCTTGGCAGTCCACTCAGGATGCTTCTTCGCCTTTACCGCCGCAATCTTAATCATCTCTTTTAAAACCTGCTTGGCGTCACCTACAACTGGCACATGACAGGGCACGTTCTTACCTATCTCAGCCGCCTCAATATCGACGTGGATCAACTGCGCCTCAGGGGCAAAACAGTTTACATTGCCTGTGGTTCGGTCTGAAAACCTGCATCCAATCGCGATTATCACATCGGCGTCGCTGATTGCGAAATTGCCAGCCTTGCGACCGTGCATCCCGATCATGCCAAGCGCCAGTGGATGGTCCTCTGGAAAGGCACCTTTACCCATAAGTGATGTGACAACCGGCAGGCCGAGCATCTCAACAAAATCCATAAGCTCCTTTGACGCGCCTGAAATAATCACTCCGCCGCCCACAAGCGCGATAGGCCGCTGGGCGCTCAAAAGCAGATCAACCGCTTTTTTAATCTGCTTGGGGTGGCCTGTGACATTCGGATTGTAACCCTTGATATCAACATCCTTGGGAAATTTCATGTCCGCCTCTTTTTCCTGTACATCCTTTGGAACGTCGATTAAGACCGGGCCAGGCCGGCCGGATCTAGCGATTTTAAAGGCCTTTTTAATGGTATAGGGGATTTCTTCCACGCTGTAGAACTGGAAGTTATGTTTAGTAATCGGCATTGTAATTCCCACAGAGTCTGCCTCTTGAAAGCTGTCTTTTCCGATCATCGATCTTGGGACTTGGCCTGTGAACGCGACTATCGGCGATGAGTCGAGAAATGCCGTGGCTATGCCTGTAACAAGGTTTGTTGCGCCTGGACCAGATGTTGAGATGCAGACACCCACATCACCGCTCACACGGGCGTATCCGTCTGCCGCGTGGGCTGCAGCCTGCTCATGGCGCATGAGAAGTGTGCGAATATCAGAATCATAAATCTCATCGTAAAGTGGGATGACTGATCCGCCGGGGATCCCGAACATTACATCTACTCCCTCTCTTTTAAGGGATTCCAGCATGGCCTTTGCTCCGCGCATCTTCATTTAAACCACTCTCACTTTCCTAGCATTTAACATATTTAACTCTTGTGATAATGGGCACTGTTAAATTTGGTGTTGATTTGAGATAGGTGTTAAATAAGGTGCGCTTATACAAATATTAATATTGAATGGAATCTTATACCATCTTAGGAGGTGATTAAAAATGGAACGATTAGAATATGGCGGTGTAAAAGTCAAAACCTTTCAAAACAGCACTTTATCGGTTTTAGAAATAAAGATAAATGAATTTCTAGATGAAGTAGTAGGGCGTATATTGGACATCAGATGTTATTATGGTGATGGAAAACATAATGCAACCATATTATATGAGGCGCAAGAGATTATAGATGACTAATGTATTAAGAAACCATGCCTGACAATGATCTTGACATAATTTTTAATGAAACATTAAGACAATATAAAATAACTCAGGAATTTATAGATAGATTAGAAGGAAAACTTGTAAATATTTTGGGATTTATTTTTGTCTTTATTGGTATCCTCTTCACTCAAGATATTTTTCTTACTATGTTACAATCACCCAGTTGGTTTGTCGCTATCCTTTCATTTTTAGGTCTTATCTCAATTATTTATTCAGCTGTTTTAGCTTATAACGCATATGGAATCACTAAATATGAAACAGGACCGGAATTAGAAGAAGTTGTAGAAGCTTATGAAAGAAACGATAAAATTAACTTTAAAGAAGCAATATTATGGAATATTCTCGATGCTATAAAGACTAATGATGAAATTCATACCAGTAAAAAAGAAATAATAAAAAACTGCTATTTTTATTTAGGTGTAGGAACACTAATTTTAATAATTTCACGATTTATGTATGTAATATCATAGGAGATTAAAAATGGATGAAGAACATGAAGAAGAGCAGACTGAGGAAAAGCCTGTTAGAGGTAAAGATATTAGGCCCATCTTCAGTACAAAAGCCCTTACAAAGACAAGAGAGAATAAGGAAGAAGATTAATAAATAAGACTCTTGAGGTAATTGGCACTATTTCTGATTAAGCCCTTCCAAGAGTTATGGCCTAGTTTAAGATTGATTTTAGCTTCTTCTGCAGGTGTTTTACCCTCTAGCCCATGTGGGGTCGAACCAAAGTATAGGTTCTGATATTGGGGGCTGACTTGGGGCTTTTTAGTCGTATTCGCGCCAGGTGTGTTTGCATTTGCTACAACGTAGAAACCTGGTTTCAGGCTCGTCTGAACGCCTTGTCTGCACAAGCCACCAAAAAGCCTCCATATTACCGCACTCCTGACACTCCGCCCTAGTTACCGGAAGAGTTGCAATATCACTATCTTCATCGAGGACCAGGACTTTTTCCTTCTTTTTGCCTTTTTTCACCTGTGTCAGGGTGGAGCTGTCTTTTATCTTGGCTATGTGACCGCATCTGGTGCAGGCCATAACACCGTCTTTTGGGAGCAAAAGCCCCTCGCATTTTTCACAAAACATCTATTTTTTCTCCAGATAGTCTTTTATCATTCTGTTATGGTCAAAGGCAAGATCCATTTTCAGCACCTCACCGATTGGGTGGAACTCTGTCTTTTCTGCGTCGGAACCGGCCTTCGGCACGCCACTACTTGATGCAGTGTAGCACACTGAGATTACATGCCCCCGCGGGTCGCGCCCAGGCTCTGAATATACATTGTGAAGCTTCATATCTTCAAGTATTAGGCCTGTCTCTTCAAATACCTCGCGGCGCACCGCGGACTCAAGGCTTTCACCATACGAACCCGCCTGGAAGTGCGAAGCAGCCTTTGAAAGGAGGGTTTTTACGCTCTATGAGAAGCACTCTTCCCGATGATTCGATTATTGCATCCACAGCGATCTTAGGGGTTCGCGGCTCGGTGGCATTCAAACATATGACCTTATACTGTTAGATAACTCTATAAGCCCAACCTTAAATAAGCCGAGCTTGGGGATTATGAGCCTGACTCTGCCTCGCACCCACTCGCATCGCACCGGCGCAGAGATGCCTGATGACTGGTCTGTATGTCCGTTGTTGTCGCCTTTAGTTGTGAAAACCGGGTCTCCCTGAGAGTCATAATCGATTTCAACCACCCTGTGAACGATTGGAATATTGCGCTGCGGGTTGAGATAAACAATGATATCGCCAACCTCGATTTTTTCGCATTCAAGACCTTTTACAACGATGAGATCACCCTTGGAAAAGACAGGGACCATGCTGTTTGAGACAACTGCCATAATCGGTTTTTCAGCCTGAAGCGCCATGCCCAAACCCTGGTTGATAGCCATTGCGAGGATCAACCCAATAAGTATGTACTTAGCAGTTGAGACTATCTCTTCTTTAAGGTCCATAGCTACCCCAATTTTTATGATGCATATATAACATTATGCCCTTCCTCGTGAGTCGCCTGTTGTGATTCCTGATGCAATGATGTGAGCCACTCGCAGAGGCTCTGGAACAAGGCCTCTGACAATGCTTAGTCGGATAATCTTTTCAGCATCAGATTTTGCGAGCCCAGTTTTCTGATAAATAATTTGTTTACCCTCGATTTCAAGTGTGCGCAGGCGGCCGGCCGACTGGAGCCGGGCAATCTTTTCATCTGGCTTTTGCACATGGGAAATCGCCTTTTTCATAGCCTCAATGTCTGGAATCCGCCGGGTAACAATAATAACCGGAAGCCCGGTCGCCTCATTAATCGATTTAATATCCGCGATGTTTAGGCCTCCGAAGGTAATCCCGCTAAGCATAATCAGGCGCAGATGCCCTCGATGCCGTGTTTCGCAAGCCATCCTGATTATCTGCTCTGTGGAGTCATCGCCGTCAACAAAAATCTCCCTACTTAAAACACCCTCAAGATAGCTTGCTCCGCGGTAGACAACACCGATGAGAGATGTCTTTTCATCCTTAAACTTTGTAAATGGAGCGTCATCCACTCCCAGTATACGAACCTCAGATTTAACCGCTCGAAAAACCGCATTTGTCATAGGCTTGCAATGTGGTTGAGAAGGCATTCAAAGGCTGCAATCGACTCAAACTTGAGCTCTGTTCCCTTAGAATCACTTGTTAGATTTTCTGCAAGAATTGACACGGCCGCGTCCATTGATACTCTGCCCTCAGCCCAATTTTGAAAGATCAATCCTTCAACATAGTCCCCCAGATCCCCTTTGGTCATCCTGCTCCCAGCATGTTCCCTCAGCCTGGTTTTCGAAAGCGCCGCTGAAAGAACAGTGTTAGAAACTTTGCGTCCCACAGGCCGGCCACGAACCCTTGAAAGGGCCATTGAAAAAAGAAGATTTGTCAGGGGATCGCCGATTTTTGAAAGCTCCATCGGCCCCCTGCCGTTAACATAATCCATCTGTCCCAGTCTCATTAGACTTCAGATTTGACCTTGTCCATCTCTTTTGAAATCTCTGCAAGCACGTCTTTTAAAACCGCTCTATAGCCGTATTTATCCTCTGGAACAACCTTTCGAGCTTCTTCAAAATACTTCTCCAAAAGCTTGACGGCAACACCGGTTCGCTCTGAAACTTTTTCAGGAGTATTCAAAAGGAGTTTTCCTGCTGTATTGATTCCAACCGCTTCAAGCTGCTCAGCAGTCTTCGGACCAACACCCTTAAGGTCTTTAACAGGTATCTCGTCATCTGCCTTCACGCCTTTAAGCCTGAAGAAAAGCTTCGGTTTACCCACAAGAGGATGCTCAACTTTATAGGCTGCATTTTCCACTTTATCAGATCTATCAAGAAAACTTGTGAGCAGGCTTAGAAAGCCGTGGTCTTCTCCAGCAAGCTGCACCTCAAAACCACCTGCATCTTCCCTTAAAACTTCAACGTCCATAAAAGCCACCTAAACCTCGCCTTTACCGTATTCGGTAGACACGTTCCTGGATTCGGTTCTCTTGCATTCCTTGCATTTCACGCCGTTTTTATCTGGGTTCATGGCGCCTCCGCATCTTGAGCAGTTGGCTTTTATAACGCCTAGCTCAGGCGCTGCAGTGGTAAGCTCCACCGGCTCCCGATGAGCCTCAACAACCCTTGCCAATATGATGTCTCCGCCTGAAAACTCCCGTGAAAGATCCGACACATATCCCTCGCGCGCCTTTGAAATATGAACGGCTCCTCTAACGCCGCCTGGAAGGCCTCGGTCAACTCCTTTGATCTTTAAAATATTCACAATAGCAAGCTGACCCTTAACATCCCAGATTGAGCCGATAACAATATCATTATCCTTAACCTCTGGTGGTGTGCTAACCTTTGGAACCACGTTTATCTTGCGGTCTTCCATGTCAGTCTCAACTGTTCCTGAAACAGCGGCGTAGATGTTGCCCTCTTCTTCATATGCCCAGTCACCGGGCATGAATTCTTCGCTGAAACCGAGGGTGTCTCCCGGTGTTACAAATTTTCCTTCTTCAGTCAATTTAATCTCTCCTTTCAATGCGGTAGATATCTACGTCAATCCTTTTTATTCTTTTCTTGTGAAAGCTGTAGGAATAGGGCAGGTCAAATTTTACCTGAGCAAGATCAGTCACAGCTCCGCCACATCGCTTTATATATTCTATTATAAAGTCTCTTGTGGTGGTTTTATGCATTGTATAAATAACTTTCCCCACCTTTAGCGCAGTCTTGATGAAAGGTCTGTCAGCGCCCTTAGACTTCACACCAAAGGGTGGGTTCATAACAACGGTGTCGCATGTTTCATCTATCGCGGATGCATCCAGGCATCTCCATGTAACCACTGCGTCCAGTGCCTCGGCGTTTCGACTTGCAGCATCTATTGCCTCGCAGTCGATGTCAAAGCCAATGACCTCCTCTGCGCCCAACAGTGCTGCACCAATCCCCAGCCTACCCGTGCCGCAGCCCAGATCAAACACTTTCCTGCCCACAATATCGCCTTTCAAAGCTGCCAGATTCAAAAGGTCAGCGGCAATCGGCGTGGGCGTCACATACTGCTCTAGCTTCATTTTAGGACTTTCAAAGGGCCCGCAGCGTTCAAGAAAAATCTCTAACTGTTTTTTTGAAATCATATTTTCAGCCTAAACTATTTCATCCATCGCGTAGTCATCCCACTCCCGGAGTCCGAGAACAATCCCAAGCTCGATTGGTGTGAGAACCGGTCGTTTGTAACGCGCAGTGTCGTCGATTGTGATCCTTGGACAGGCCGTGTTTACAAAGGCGTCAAGCCCTCTGAAGGGTAGAAGCACATCAGGCGTTATCTCCCGAAGAGCAATGAAGTAGCCGGACCTCCCCTTTTCTTCGAGCATTCCTTTGACTTTTTTGGCGAGGGAGAGCCGCCGCTGACCCTGTTTTTCACCGATAATGATCCCAAAACTCCGCGCATCTTGCGCACGGGTGATAGCGGCAAAACGCCTCCGCAGAATCGGGTCCGAAACATCCGACATATCCCGCAGCTCGCCGCGCTCCAGGTCGAGGGCATAGACCGGCCTCCCGGTGGAAAGCGCCACTCCGAGGGGATGGAAATTTCCTGTTCCAATGTAAAGAAAAGCGTCCACCTTATCTGCAATGTCCTTTGCACTTGAAAATGAGCATCCTAACACTTGCCCCCTGTAGGCTACTCTGCCTTTTGCCTCGCCAATCCTGGCTGTTCTTCCTGATTCCTTAAGAAATGACACTATTTCATCAAGGAGGTGGATGTGCTGAATAGTTGTAACAAGCCCGATTCGCATGGGCAGCTTATCAAGGTTGTCTTTGAGAAGCGGCAGGGGGTCGCGGGGAATCTTCACCTTAATGTAGTGAACCGGCAGCCGGGCGTTTTTAAATATCCTGCTGTGGCCGAAGTGAAAGAGTGCGTCGCAGCCCAGGTCCAACGCCTCAGAGTCAGCAAGATCACAGGCGCCGTAGCAGGGGTCGCCAAGGATTATCACCTCGCATCCTGTGTCACCTGCCAGCCGGCTGGAGATGTCCACGCCTGAGTCTTTCAGCCCCTCTGGAAGCTGAAGCGCAACACACCTGTACCCCTCTTTTTTAATGATCTCCGCAACACCCTCCAGGTCCAGGTCAAACATGGAAATCACCTGCCACAGACTCAAGATCACGGAGAAACTCCCTGACAACCTTTTCAGAAACATGGGGCATAACGATGATACGCATCTCACCCTCTCTGGTCTGTGAAAGCCGCCAACCCATTTTCCCAAGCGCGTCATAAACCTCCGGGCCGCAGTCGATTGCAAGCACGTTTATCGTAGGCGTGCGAACAGCAAGGCCCAATTTCACTACTCCTCGATAGAGTTTTATCGTATTTTCCATGCACTGCTTAACAACCCCTCTGTAGCCTTCGCGGCCCAGATGTTTGAAGACTGCATAGGCTGCCGCGGCAGCTGCGCCGCTGCGTGTGCCGACAACTGTGTGCTGACGCTTCAAGGTGAGATAAGGCGCCTCAGTCTCGATAAATCCCTGTGTCTCTGGATCTGTGAAAATGATGCATCCGCAGGGAATCGGCACAAGCCCCATCTTATGAGGGTCAAGGGTTATCGAATCCACGCCGCTAGCCGGTATTTCAAAGTGAACCGGGTATCCAAGCTCCTGTAGAAAGGGGAGCACAAACCCTCCGAAGGCCGCGTCCACATGAAGATAAAGCTCTTTTTCAAGGGCGATCTTGGCAAGCCCGGTGATGTCGTCAACAGTCCCATACTCGGTTGTGCCGGCAACACCCACGACTGCGCAGGTATCATGATCAATTCTGGACTCAAGCTCGCCTAGATCAGCGCACTTCCTGGAATCCACGGCGGTTTTCACAAGTCTTAGTCCAAGAAGGTTGCATGCCTTGTCAACCGAGAAATGAACAGTCTCAGGGGCCACAACTTTTTTCCCTCTTCCTTTGTTTCGTGCAGCCCAGAGCGCGAGGATGTTTGCCTCAGTCCCTCCGGTAGTCAAAAGCCCTGACGTGCCGGCGAGTCCGAGTAGACCTGCAATCATCTCAACAGCCTCAGATTCAAGCCCTTTCGTGCCCTCAAACAAGCCTGCGTCACCGAGGTTGGTCTCCAAAAATTGGGTGAACACCTCCCTGCCCAGACTGTGTGGGGAGGTGCACATGGAGCCCAGTATCCGGCCGCCGCTGTAGCTCAAGTCTTTTGACTGCGCCTGTGAAAGCAGTTTCCGCACGTCTTCCGCAGGAAGCCCACGCTCATCCATAAACCAACAGAGGTGTGGTGACTATTTATTTCTTCTTGCAGCGTCGAGTATCAACTGTTGTTCCGCTCTGGCCACGGTTTCCCGCACCTTTAGAACTGCGTCTGGATTTGCTGAAACACTTGTTATCCCGTATCCTACAAGCTTTTTCACAACCTCCGGGTCTGATCCTGCCTGTCCGCAGATCGATGTTTCCACGCCATGTTTGTTGCAGGCTACAATCACATCTTTGATGAGCTTCAAAACGGCGGGGTGTTTTTCTGTGAAATACTTTGCCACACGCTCATTGTTCCTGTCCAGCGCCAGCGTATACTGGGTGAGATCGTTTGTGCCGAAGGATATGAAGTCCAGGCCCTTTTTTATCATGTCTTCGATTATGATCGCGCTAGCCGGTGTTTCAACCATGATCCCGAACTTGATGTCTTTATGGGGTATGAGCCCTACCTCGGTTGCAACTGCTTTAGCCTCTGATATCTGATCCGGATGATGCACAAGCGGCAGCATAACACCGATATTTGTGTAGTTCTCCTCAACTAGCCGTTTAATCGTGCGAAACTCTGCCCGCAGAAGCTCAGGTTGATCAAGACCGCGTCTGATACCACGCCATCCGAGCATCGGATTATGCTCATAGGGCTCGTCCTCACCGCCCTTCATGTTTCTGAACTCATCGGTCGGCGCGTCCAGAGTTCGGATATAAACTATCTTTGGGTAGAACGCGTCTACAACGATTTTCAGATCGCTATAGAGTTTTTCGATAAACTCTTCCTCATCTCCGTCGCGTATGAACCCAATAGGATGCCTGCCCATGCCGAGTATGATGTGCTCCACCCGCAGAAGTCCCACGCCGTCAGCGATCTTCGCCATCTTCCGTGCTATCAGCTCGTCCGGGACTGAGAGGTTCACCTTAACCTATGTTGCGGTGATAACCTGCGCTGCTACTATGCGCTGCTCCTCTTCCACGGGCTTTGCTATCTTCGTCG
>BDTI01000038.1 GCA_002923215.1 archaeon BMS3Abin16
ATATATCGATTACAGGATATTTGTCATTTAAAAGAATTGTATTTGGTCCAATAAACACATTATCACCTAATTTACCTTCATTACTGATAGTTACATGCGCCTGAATATTGCAATTCTTTCCTAGGACAACATCCCTGCCGATGTCAACAAAGGCCCCTATCTTAGTTCCATCACCAATTTTTGCCGACGGATGGATGTTTGAAGGTTGATATATTTTCAGACCCAAATTATCACCACCAATGCAATTAACAGTTCCGCAGACAAGATAAATGTAACTACATCTTTTTCGTAAACTTTAGTTTTTAACTTCTTTAGCACAAATAGGGCAAGATGTGTAGAATCATAAATATCTCGCCAGCTATCTCCATAGGGCATTTCTAAACTATTATCCTTATTCGGCTTAGCAAAAGCCTCAACTTTTAATCCGGCCCTTAAAGGCAGGAAAAAATCCAATATGTAGGGTATGAACAGCAGGACGGCGATTTTTTCCATGTTCCCAAATATTGCCACAGAGGCGATGAGCGCTCCCACTGAGTAGGTCATGGTGTCGCCTGGAAAGACCTTGGCCGGATACCAGTTGTATCTGAGAAATGCGATGAGCGCGAAAACCATGGAAAAAGCAAGCATTGTCACCCATGTTTCACCGGTCTTCCAGGCTACAAGGCCCATGGTAGTGAGGATTATCGCGCCCATCCCTGCTTCAAGCCCGTTGTATCCTGCGAGCATGTTAAATCCGTTTGCCGCGCCGGCTACGCCGATTGGTATTATTAGCAGGGGATAGATTATGCCGAGATCAACAGAGCCTATGAAGGGCAGGATCATCGAGCTTTGGCCGGCGTTTACCGCCATAACCGGGAGTGCTGCGGGCAGTGTGAGAAGCGGTTTTTGCCATTGTTTGAGCCCGATTTTCCATCTGAGTATGTCGTCAACAATCCCGATTATTGTGATGCTGAGAACGGTTAGAAGCGCTGCGAGGATGAGCACGAGAAAACCGTCTTGTTTGAAGTAAAAAGTTGATATTGCGATGTAGGTTAAAACACCTGAGGTAAAGCCTGCAACCAGGGGGATGCCGCCGATTTCAGCGACTGTCGGCTTGTCGTGTTTGTTCATGTCCCTCCCCACAAGTCCTGCGTGGGGTGCGGCGCGTATCCACAGAGGCGTGAGCAAAAATGTTACAAGAAAGCTTGTTGCAAACACTGTGAGCAGGAGAAAATCCATCTCTACCTTCCTGCGACGCCACGATATATACTCAGAATATCGCTTAAAATCGCGCTGTTTGTTTCGATGGCTCCGGCGCCTCTGCCAACGATTGTAACATCGCCTGCGAGATCTGTTGTGAAAGATGCAACATTCAACGTACCGTCCACATTCAAGGGGTGGTTTTCAGGCACGAGCTGTGGTGCCACAGAAAGACGTCCATCCTCCACCTCACCGATAAGCTTGATCACAAACCCTTCTTCCTTGGCAAGGGCGATAGCCTCAGGCGTGATCTTCGTGATTCCCTGCACAGAGACATCGCTGTAAGTTGCTTCCCGCCCAAGAATCGCGTTTGTAAGTATCACAAGCTTCGACGCAGTGTCAGACCCTGAGATGTCATAGCTTGGGTCTGTCTCGGCAATCCCAAGCTCCTGCGCCTCTTTAAGGGTCGTCTCAAAGTCTGTGCCCTCTTTTGTCATCTTTGTGAGAATAAAGTTTGTCGTGCCGTTGAGAATCCCTTTAATCGAGATTATCTCATCACCGCTAAGAACCTCGTTTGCAAGATTGATAAGCGGCATCGCACCGCCCGCCGAGGACTCGAACTTGAATTGAACCCCTTTTTTCTCAGAAGCAGCCTTAAGCTTTTTATAGGCCAGTGCCAGCGGCCCTTTATTCGAGGTTACAACATGTTTGCCAGCGTCCATCGCCGTTAGCATATGTGAAAGCCCGGGTTCACCAGTCACTACATTCGTAGGCGTAACCTCAACCATAAGATCAGCCTCCACACCACGTATTGCGTCGAGGCTCTGCATCCCTGATGCGCCAGAGCAGTCGATAATCCGACCAGTCCGATTCACCGTTTCAAGAGTGGCTGAAAGATCGATCCCACCCGGGTTTACAAGCGTCCCGGAGAGGTCAGAAATCGATACAACACGAGGTTCAAATCCATATCTGGATTTAAGCCAATCCTGCTTCATAATAAGGGTCTTTGCAAAGCCCTTTCCAATAACTCCAAAGCCAACCAGATTTATCCTCATCCCTATATCTCCAGTGATTTTACAAGTGTAAGCCCCTTTTCCCGCGCAATAAGTTCAAGCTCATCAAGGGCCAGAGCCAGTTTATCGGGTTTACTTATCTCAATATCCATTAAGGCAGAGGTCTCCTTCTCAGGATGGGGCATGGAAAGCGACATATCAGCAACCAAAACGCCTGAGATATTATTCAGCCGGTCAATGGTATCACGGATATCGGTGTCAACCACATGGCCGATAAGCAGAATGGTAAGCCTCTTTTTCCGCCGCACCTCATCCACCTTAGCAACCCAGATGTCGTTCGCTTCAAGCTCAGTTAGAAGGGTTTCCAATGTTTCAAGGTTTTCAAGAGAAACAATGATGTGAACAGGCACACGGCCCCGCTTGGTAAGCGTTTCTCGGAGGTGTATCACGCTGATAAGATTTCCACCAAGTCGAGAGATAGGTTCAAGCGCTTTTATAAGCTGGCCCGGCTTATCCTTAAGCTCCACATCAAGTTCGATTCGCATGGGCTAAACTCCCCTAAGTTCTTTATTAAACTTTTCCAGCATAAGCGAGACCCCGGCGGCCACACCTTCGGTCTCCATAAAACCAACAGGCTTAACCCCGTCGCCCACGTTGTAAAGCCCGGAGACCTCGGTTTCAGGTCCGATGGATATGCCTGATGCAACCCGGTTAACAGGCAAGTGGTCACGGTAGCTCTGGACCATAAGAATCTCGCAGTGCTCGTCAAAACCAGGCACAATGTTATGCAGGTCTTCAATCCCCTCTTCAAGCTCTTTTTCAGGATGGCCGTTATAGAGTTTTTGATGCGCCATGATCAGGTATCTGCCCTTTGGCGAAAGGGATGGATCGATGTGAGTGAGCTCGATAAGCCCCCCGATGCGCTCGGCCTCAGGTGTGAAAAGAGTTGTTGTATGACCTACAACAGGCCGGTCCGATGAAAAGCATATTTTCGCTCCATTCGCAGGTCGCAGGGCTGATAGCATTGAAAGATACTCCTCGGTGAAGTCAAATCCTTTGCAGAGAGCGGCTGTAGCTTTGGGCCCGATATCGCTTATCACACTGTCAAACTCTGTTTCACCCTCTGCTGTTACGACACCTGACACTTTACCATCGGAAACACGTATCTCTTCAACAGGCCTTTGAAGAATTATCTTCCCGCCCTGCCCTCTAACAACTGAGGCCAGCCCCTCAGTAACTGCTTTACAGCCGCCAATTGGAACTCCCGACGACCCGTAGCGATCAATGTTACGTGTGATGGACACAAGCTCACTGGAAGACACTTCATCAGCGTCCAGCGAAAGCGCCCACCTGCAAAAAGAGTTGGCCAAATCCATCACTTTTTTGTGACTCACACGTTTACGCACCCACTCGCTGTAGGGCTCAGGCCCGCCTTTGCTGTACCTGAGATCGGCGGTGAGTTTTATGAGTTTTATCTTGTTCCAAGCGCCGAAGAGATCTGGAAGCTGCTCGTGGAGATAGTCTTTTCCACCGAATCTGAAGAGCCCCTCAGGATTTGTGCGAACAATCGGGACCTTTACACCCAGCCGCTTCAGCATGAGTCCAAGCGGTCCGGTTGCGCCGTGGGGTATGAGATGAAGCGCGCCGGTTGAAAGCTGATATCCCTTGTGCTCAATGTTTGTGAACCGCCCACCCACGTAGGGGAGGTTTTCAAAAACGGTTACAGAATGGCCTGATCTGCTTAGTGCTGCAGCGGAGAGCAGCCCGCCAAGTCCTGCGCCGACGACTCCGATTTTCACGTGTCCACCCACCTCAGAGCAGTGTTCGGACAGTATTCAATGCAGACCTCGCACCCGATGCAAAGATCCGGGTCAACCACTGCCCGGCCAAAGACGCTGAGCGCATCAACGCTGCAGAAGGGTACGCAGTGCCCGCATCCCACACATAACTCATCAAGAACTGTAATCATTAAAAATGATAACTCAAATTATAAGATATAAACATTACTCAAAAAAATCCCCAGCGGCTATGGGAAAGACTTAAATAACATCGGAGGGCATCGAAAAAACATATCAAATATAGGAGCGGGGTGGGGTAGCCAGGTCCATCCCGCCGGGCTCATAACCCGGAGATCGGTCGTTCAAATCGACCCCCCGCTACTACACCTTTATTTTTGAGGCTGTGAACGGCTAAAAACACCCTTTTTCAATGCTGTTTAAGGAGCTAAGGGCATACCTAGAGCCTCAAAACACCCTCGAAACATGGTTTTTTCTGGAGCTAAAGCAGAAATAGATGCTCATGTTATTCTATCGAAATACATATGAAAGAGAAAGAACAGGATAAATTAACATGGCCAAGCCGATTGAATTAATCACTGAGTTGCATGGTAAGGATGCAGAGAGGTTTGTAAGGGAATTAGAGAATCCTACACCAAATCCTCGGAGAGATGCTACTATCAGAAGAGCTAGAGAGCTAAATATCTCTTTTGACTAAATCTTATTAGGGTGGATCTCTTGAAACTTATA
>BDTI01000039.1 GCA_002923215.1 archaeon BMS3Abin16
ATTTGGGTGATAGATATGTTTGATCGCATGCGCGGCAGGGTGCTGGGGGTTAATATAGTTGATCTCTTGGTTGTGTTAATCGTTGTTTTCGCGGTTTTCTCCTATGTTTCAAAGCCTGATGAATCAACCTATGGCGGGAATCAGATGTACTCCGCTATCCAGGATTTTCAGAGGCTTGACTCCAGAGGTTTTTTTGTTGAGGCTGAGATCAACGGAACCTATCTCTGGGATAACACTCCCTTTAAAAAGTCAGGACTTCTTCTCTCATCATCCGGCGGCAGGCTCAGGCTTAAAACAACTGACGGAACAATATATGTCATCGGCGGTGAGCGCGCCTATCTCGAAGACGTGGCTGCTTCAAGCATCAAGATGGAGCCTGTGGACAGCTATCTGGTTGTCTTTAACCTGGACGAGGGTTCATATGATGGTTTTTCTGATCTGCTCGCCTACTTGGAAAGTGTTAAATCTGAGATGAATGCAGACCATTTTTATGTTGATGTTGAAATCGCTGTGGACGCGCCTATGACGCCTGCTGAGAGACAGGTGGTCTACAATGAGTTTACAGGGCTTTATCTTGTGCGAAACAATTATTTCTCTCGAACCGAGCCGGATGGTTTTGTGATGAATCTTGTCAAGGCTGAATTAGGCGAGCTAAGCGGTCTTTCCATCCCGCCGGGCAAGATTACAACAGGTAGGATCCGAGCTTTCGCAGGCTATGCCTCTGAGCCTGAACAAGATTTTCCCGGGGATTATCATATTGTCGCAGCGTCGGATCTTCTCCTATGAATCTTTTTAAAATCTTTTCTGAAAGTAAAGCACTGGGCTTTGTGAAAGAAGCCTATACTTTTTTAGACTCCTCTACCTTTGACTCAAAGATTCTCAGATGTGTTTCATCGGGGTTGAAGCGTGTCTATCCGACTGCTCTGTTTGATTTTGTGGATCGTAAAAACCAGGGGCAGAAAAGTATGTTTGCAAAAAACATCTTCTCACCCATTGTAATCGTTCCGCTGATCTACGCGCTTTTCCTATCTCTCAGCACCTATCGAGTTTCCAACCTGGCTCTGCTCACGATTGCCGCGGGACTGATATTCTTCTACTTTGGATACAGGCTTTCAAACTTTTCATTTGAGCATGTTCAGCTCGATTCCGACACCCGGCGCATCGGTGTTTTCCTCTTTTACACAGGCCTCTTCTTCCTGACTCTTGATCTTCTGCATGCAGGCGAGATCCCGCTCTTCAGCCCTTCAGCCCGTGGGCGGCTTGTAGTATCCTATACTATGATTACCCAGCTCATCCCGCCAGGAGGAATATTCATCATCGCCTGGTTTGGAGCAGAGCATAAAAAAGGCAGATTAGACATTAGATCTGCTAGGGTAAATGCTTTTCTCACCCTTTTTGTGACTGTTCTTTTGATTTCAAGCCTTGGTTTTCGAACACAGATAATCGTTGCGCTCCTCGGCGGGTTTATCGCAATGTATCTCACAGGGCTTGTGGGCTTTGTGGAGGTTCTCTTCGGACTGGGCTTTGCAGGGCTTGGGATTGCAGGGCTTGGATACTATCGGGCGGTTGTGCAGGGTAGTCCAATCGCTTTTTCAGAGGTTTTAGGCGCGCGAATCGGGCTTACACTCAGTGTGTTCGACT
Source organism: archaeon BMS3Abin16 (assembly GCA_002923215.1). Classification (GTDB taxonomy): domain Archaea; phylum Hydrothermarchaeota; class Hydrothermarchaeia; order Hydrothermarchaeales; family SZUA-236; genus SZUA-236. The sequence continues at coordinate 1,642 of BDTI01000039.1, forward strand.
ATCTTGTGCAGCGTTTCATGCCCTTCGGTGCTAACAAGGGATACACTCTGCTGGCAACATTTTCATCTTTTATCCCCGGCATCCCCGGCCCAAGGCTTGGTCCGCGTACAATTGTTGCACGGCTCTTCGGGATCGTGGGTATATCAGTTACATCAACACTTCTTGGAACAGTTGTTCTAGACTTTGGGATCGTCGGAGTCGTGCTTTTCATGCTTCTCCTTGGCCACGTGCTCGGAACATGTTATAGGGCTGCAAAAACAGGCGCGCCTATTGCAGTGGGTGTGTACGCGGTTCTACTTGCCTACACGATTGTCGGCATTGAAACCGGTCTGGTTGACTTTAACGTGGTAATAATGTTTCTCGCAGGATATCTGCTCATTCGAACATCCGCGTCTAAATATAAGGCTGGAATGGGCTAGAAATTGTTTTTAATATAGTCGTAGGCTGAGAGCGCGGCAATCGTGCCGTGGGCAACGGCGACTCCCATCTGTTTTACGCTGCCTGAGACAACGTCGCCTGCTGCGAAAAGGCCGGGAATACTTGTCCTTTGATCTCGATCTACCGGGATGTAGCCTTTTTCAAGTTCTACTGGAAGGTCTTTTAGGAAAGAGGTGAGCGCTTTTTTTCCGACTTCAATAAAGACGCCGTCCACATCCAGGCTTCTCGCTTTGCCGCTGGTTTCAATTTCAATCTTTTCAACCCGGTTTTCGCCAGTGATTTTCTTCACCGCAGAATGAGATACGACTTCAATGTTCGCCGCCCGATCCAGTCGTGTTTCCATTATTTTTTCAGCAACCTTCAGATGTTCTCGCTTGGTCACAACAAATATCTGGCTTGCAAGATCAGCCAGGTTCAAAGCAGCCATAGCCGCTCCGGTACCGCCTCCAACGACTGCTACTCGCTTACCCTTGAAAAAGGCGCCGTCACATGTTGCGCAGTAGCTCACGCCCCGGCCTGACAGCTCGGACTCGCCGGGAACACCGAGTTTTCTGTGTACAAGTCCGGTTGCGACGATTACAGCTTTTGCCTGATACAGTGCCTTTTCTGTTTTGACGATGAACTTGTCACCGCTTTGTGTGATCGTTGTAACAGGCTCGAGCATATTGATTTTAACACCTGTGTTTTCAGCGTGTTTTTTCAGGGTTTCAGCAAGCTCCATTCCTGTGATTCCATCTGGAAAGCCGGGGTAGTTTTCAACGAGTCCTGCGTTTGCAATCTGTCCGCCGCCAACGCCTGAGTCTAAGACGACGAGGTCAAGCTCTGATCTGCTGCCGTAGATTCCTGCTGTGAGTCCTGCCGGTCCGCCGCCGATTATAATAAGGTCTTTTTCTATCATATTGGTGTAAACTTGTTGGAGGTATAATATAAATCTTTATTATCTTTCTTTGCTCATGTGGGCTTGGTGTGCACAAGTTCCATGTTAACCGTTTGGGTAACATACTTTAACCATTTAAGCAACCTTATATAGTGGCACACAAAAACCAGCTCCCTATGAAACAAACCCTAAAACTACTGGCAGCACTGATAATCATCACAACCCTCATGGCACCCGTACACGCAGAAATAACCGGCTGGAACAACACCTACACAAACGACAACAGCACAAACATAACACTGCCAGTAAACACAGAAATAAACTTCAGCATAATACTAAACCAAAGCCAAAACATCACATGGCAACTCAACGAAAACCCGCTACTAACAGCTGAAAACACATCTCAAAGCACCCTGAATCAGACCTTCGAAGCAGAAGGCGAATACAGAATCAAAGCCTCCGCAAACAATTCAAACATCACCTGGACCGTCACAGCATACACCCCATTGAAAATCTGGAGCTTTCAAAACAACATAACAGATTCAAACACGTCATCCGTCAACACAGCCCACAACCAGACGCTCCACCTTCAAGTCAATCGAAGCGGAACAATCCTCTCTGAAACATGGACTGTCAACGGCTCAGCCGCTGGAACAGGAGCCGCCGCCGATCTGAATCCAGATAAATACGGCCGCTACAACATATCCTATTCAGTCGTCGGACAAGTAGAAAGCTTCACAATAAACTGGACTGTGCAGGCCTACTACGAAGTAACAGACGCATTGAACACAACACAGCGATTCTACAACCCGCCAGAGCGTATCGTCTCACTCGCCCCGAGCAGCACAGAGATATTATTCGCAGCAGGCATAGGATCAAAACTCGTGGGAACCGATGATTACTCCGATTATCCGCTGGAACTTACAAACATGAGCCTTACAAAAGTTGGCGGACCCTACAGCAGCATAAGCACTGAAACCATTGTAAACCTCTCAGCCGACCTTGTAGTGGCAACCGAGATAAACCCTCTCGGAATCATCAGCCAACTCAAGCTTCTAAACATCACCGTTCTCACAATAGAGAGTAAAAACATAGATGAAATCATGGAAAACATCCTGCTCCTCGGAAGAGTGGGCGGAACTGAAAACGCTGCTGAAACGATTGTTCAGAATATGAGCAGCAGAATAGACGATGTAACCGATTTTTCAGGGAGTCTCGATGAGGAGAGAAAGCCCACACTCTTTTATGTGGTCTGGTATCCAGAGCTCTGGACCCCTGGCTCAGGCACATATGCTGATGATCTCATAGAGCTTGCAGGCGGAATAAACATTGCAGGCGAAGTCCCTGGCTGGTATATGCTTACGAAAGAGGCGCTTGTGCTGAAAAACCCGGATGTGATCGTCTGCTCTGGAATGGGTGGATACGGCGCAAACGTGTGCAACCAGATTCGCGCCGACCCAGCTCTATCAACACTCTCAGCAATTAAAAACGACAAGATGTATGTTGTGCCGGATTCAAATATAGTTGAGCGTCCAGGCCCCCGAATCATTGATGGTCTCGAGCTGATTTATAGCATTGTAAAGGATAACCTCCGACCCGCTGTGAAAACCTCCTCCGGCGGCGGGGCCGGCGGTGCGACGCAGCAGGTTTCAAAGGTGAAAAGCACGGCCTTTACAAAACAATTCCAGTCCTTTGACGACATTGAAGAAGAAGTGAGATCAGTTGTTTCAGAAAAACTTGTTTACTCCATCCCAGTTGACAACCAATGCCTGGCTGTTCCAATCCTGCAGATGAACCGTTTCCCAGAGTACCAAGGGCTTGGCTGGATAAATGAAAGCATTGAAAAAAGTCCGGTGCAGTACTCATCTGAAATTGCGGTGTTACAATACTTTTTTGCAAAGGAAATCATCATTGCCAGAGCTGATATCCCGGTTGACAGCTTCGCAGCATTAAGCCTTGGAAAAGCAAATAAACTGCCCATAATTCTCACAGACAAAGAAAGCCTCTCAAAAGCCGCTGAGGACGCGATAAACAGGCTTCGTCCTGAAAAGATAATTGTAATCGGCGGAGGCAGCGCGCTTTCAGAAGACCTCTTCAAAAACATTGATAACCGCATTCGATTAGAACGCATCGGCGGCGAAACAAGGGTTGAAACAAGCATTAAAATAGCGGAGAAACAAAGACCTGAAAAGGTGATTGTCGCAGGCTACGACTCATCTATAAAAGCAGCGGTCACAAGCCAAATATACGGCGCGCCCATAATCTATGTCACCCAGGCCAAGCTGGAAATCGTTGTAGACTACCTGAGAAAAGAGAGGCCGAAGATAGTGTTCATCAACGTAGACGACGCACTGAAAAAGGGAATCCAAGATGGACTTGACAATTGACACGCCCCCTGGCAAGAGAAGGCAGTATCTTTGTTTCAAATCAGTGTTCCGATAACGTCGCCACGCGTGATGAGGCCTAGGAGCTTGGAGTCCTTATCCACAACCGGAAGTCTGTTAATGCGATGCTCACCCATTATCCGGGCTGCTTCGGCTACAGTTTCATCCTTAGAAACTGTAATCGCTTTTTCAGTCATAATGCTTTCAACCGCTGTAGCCGCAGTCTCCTTGATAAGGGTCACCATTTCATCAAGCTCGTGCTTTATCTTCAAAGGCAGCTCAATTACGTCGAAGGGGCTTGGAAAAAGCAGGTTCACTTTAATGTCGTGTTCTTCGATGAGACGCATAATATCACGCTCGCTCACAACACCAACCACCTTGCCATCTTCAACGATCGGCGCGCCGCTGATGCGTTTTTCCCGAAGCGCCCATGCAACATAATGAATAGGGTCACTTCGCTTAAATGTTACAACATCCGTAACCATCACATCTTTAATCTTCTTCATAATCTCATCTTCCTCGCTATGGATGCAGCCCCGCAGCCTTAAGCCCGGCGGTCTCATCAAATCCAAGCATTATGTTCATATTCTGTACTGCTTGTCCAGCCGCGCCTTTAATAAGGTTGTCACATGCTGAAACGATGATTAACCTATTTCTCTCTTCATCTATTTTAAAGCAACCGATGTCAAGGTAGTTTGAACCTCGAACCGCGCTGAGCCTTGGAACCTCACCCACATCAAGGACTCGCACAAAGGGCTCGTCACGGTAAAAATCTGAATAAACAGCTCTAAGCTCTTCTTCACTTACCTGCGAATTTAAATAGCAGTGCAGTGTGGATGTCAAACCCCGATTCACAGGCACAAGATGAGGCACAAAGGACACCTGCACACCAGGGTCAAAGGCGCGCAGCTCCTGCTCGATTTCAGGCATATGCCGATGGCCGGTAGGATTATATGCTGTCACGCTTTCGTTGGCCATGCAGAAATGAGACGCTCTATTGGGTGACGCTCCGGCACCGGAAACACCGCTTTTCGAATCAGCCGTAATCCTCTCAGGATCAACAAGTCCGGCTTTAACTGCCGGGGCAAGTCCGAGGATACAGGTTGTTGGATAACAGCCTGGGTTTGCAACGAGACCCGCCTTTTTTATCTCCTCTCTATGAAGCTCTGGAAGACCATAGGCAGCCTTGAGCTCCGGGCATTCATGGACTGTGTCATAATATTTTTCATAAACCGCTGTATCGCTGAAGCGAAAGTCACCGCTCAAGTCCACAACCTTCGCCTGAGTTTCAAGAAGCTGCGGCACAATCTTCATCGAAGCCATGTGAGGGGTTGCTGTAAACACAATATCCGAGCCTTTCCCAACCTCCTCTGCTGAAGAATCGGTAAACACAGCGTCAAACACACCTCGAAGGTTTGGATGAACCCTGGATGCAGGTGTGTCCGCATACCTGCGTGACGTGACAAAAACGACTTCAGCCTCTGGATGAAGTGCAAGCAGTCTGAGAAGCTCTCCGCCAGTATACCCTGAAGCGCCGATAACACTAACCTTTACCATCGATTTCAATACTCACAGCTGCCACATATAATATTTATGCCCCTCTGAGCTGATTTTTATAGGTGTAACTCTATCTTAGCCGGTCAGGACTCCAGCGATAATTCGTCCATGTTTCTTTCAAAACATTGAGGACAACAATTAAAAGATAGATTAGAACAACAGCTTGAATTGTTAAAAAGACGTAGAAAATGCTGCCAGACACCTCAGAGAGCGTGAGACTTATGGCATATCCCACTGCGAAAAGTCCGGTTAGACCCAGAACAATCGGTATAAAATCCCTCTCTCTATGCATAAGAAAATATCGGACACTCTCTATATCAGTCTTTCGGTCAACTTATAAAAACATGATTCGAACACTTATTAAACAATGACAATACATCCGATAGATAACAGGCAGACAGTAAAAACGGCGCAAGGTCTTTATATACCAGTAGATAACGAATATTAGTCAGGTTTTACACATGAAAAAGGAACTAGCAATAATTATAATCATACTTACTTTGGCACCGGCAATATTCGGTATTCTGATTAGAGATGACACACGTATCTTTACCGATGAAACTCCCGGCGCCAAGGATTGGGCTGGAAGCTATTCGGTACTGTCGGCGCAGTACAGTTTTAACGACTACGAAGGCCATGTGATCCTGCGAATGGGTGGGCGCGTGCGGGAGTTTAATGCCCTAACCGCAGATGAGGAATGGAGCTGGATGCCTGGAAGGGTGGCATCACCAAATAACCCTACTTCTATTGATACCATTGACTATGAGGGCTCTGGAAAGATAAACGACGTGGCATACATATCAACATCCAAAGAAGTAACAATCAGAGAAGGCGATACTGAATCCAAGTCAGACATTTACTGGAGCTATCAGTTCACCGATAATGTGCACTCGATCAGGGCAGTGGATCTTGACGGTGATGGAAGGAGGGATGATCTAATAGTTGCGGCGGGTAACAGGATTTATACCTTCAAGCCCGCCGACAAAGACGGGCCTATTGACTCTTTTCAGGTGAGCATTACCCCACGCATTATCGCCCTTGCCGATGTGGATAGCGATGGGGAAAATGATATTGTTGTGGGCACCTGGACCACTACCACAAACGGAGATGAGCAGGAGGTTACAAGCGGCGGCATAGTCACTGTTTATGATCTGTCCGGGAACCGCGGCTGGAGCTTTCCTCAGACCGCTCTCAACCAGAAGGTTACCTCCATCAAGTCATATGACCGCGACTCAGATGGAATATCTGATGACATCTTCGTCATATTTACTGATGACTCAAATCCTGACAACCCGGATTCAGACCTCTATATTGTTTCCGGTGGAAGCCAGGTATTCTTCACGTCCAACGTGGAGGATGTGGCGCCTGCGGATTTTGACATGGACGGAATACGTGATGACTTTATCCTGCTTACAAGAACGCAGGTCTTTGCCTTTGACTCTGGGACTGATGACACTCAGCCCTCGTCGATCGGAGGAAAATCACGGTCTGATTTCAAAACAACCGTTGACGGCGCATCACCGACACGTTTTCTTGGTGTTGCAGCACTCTCGCTTCAGACAAAGAGCGGTGAAAATATCTATAATGATGCTGCCCTCTTTTCGGTGATTAAAGAGACTGAGGATCAGCGGGCCATCTTTTTTGTTGAAAACCTTGTGAGTGAGGAGACCACGACGTCAAGCACTACGACAACAACCACAACATCCACTACAACCACAACTCTGCCGCCGCAGCCGCCCACAGCCCGGATCACCGGTATTTCAGACGGCACATCGGTTTCAGACGGCGGCGCCTATCCGCTTTCAGCATCCACGAGCAGCGACCCAGACGGACAGATCGTTTCCTATCAATGGCTTGTAGACGACATTCTACGGGGCACGAACAGGGATTTCACATTGAATACTCAAGGCATGCAGGCCGGGGCGCATGTCATCACGCTGAAGGTTACTGACAACGATGGAATGGTCGGTGTAACCACCATAACCGTGTCCATTGCCAAGGGAAATGTGCCTCCACTTGCAAAGGCAGGCGATGATGTGGCTGTTCTCAAAGGAACTCTAGTTACTCTTTCTGCTGAGGGGTCCTCTGATCCCGATGGTGAGATAGAGTCCTACGAGTGGTCTGAGAATGGAACTGTTTTCTCGCTGGAAAAAACTGTTGAAAAAATATTCTCCCTCGGCAAACACACGATTACACTTAAGGTAAAGGACAATAGGGGCGCTGCATCAACCGATAAAGTAGTTGTAACCGTTGTAAAAGAAAACCTTCCGCCCAAGGCTGTAGCCGGCGATGACCAGACTATTTTTGAGGGTGAGTCAGTGCATTTCTCAGCCGCAGCTTCCACAGACCCCGACGGTAAGATCGAGTCCTTTCTCTGGCAGCTGCCGGACGGAAAGATTGTCAGAAAGGCAGAGTTCGACGCCAAGTTCCCGGCAGGAATCCATAACATCACATTGAATGTGACAGACAACAAAGGCGCAACAGCTTCTGACACCCTCACAATCACGGTTAACCAGATGCCAGGAACCTTTGAGAGAATCAAAGTCACCTATGGCACAGAGATAAAAATAGCCCTTCTAACACTTGTCTCAGCACTCTTTGCAGTCATTATCTATCTGCGAAACAGACGCAAAGGCATGTACTGAGCCGGCAGAAGGATGCAGATAAAAAAGCCGTCTGATTCCACTAACCCTTGACAGACTTTTACTAAAACTGTATTAAACTAATGTATCCTGCAAACAAAACTCCCTTTAACAACCAGTGTAGAAGTAAAGACGGCTTCCCTCTCAAACTTCCAGGTCTTTTAAGAGGTCTTCCAACTCCTCAGCCGTTGCTTCCTCTGTTTCAAGGTCATCAACGAACTGCATGAGCTGCGCAGTCTTTTCCACCTTCTTAGCCTCTTCCTTTGTAAGGCCTGTAGCGATGGCTTCCTGCATCCTGCGCGCACGCTCAAAGAGATTGTCAATACGATGCACACCTGAAATGCCGCCGAGTAGAACTGCAACCGCGACATAGCGGCTGTTTTTCACCGGGTAGTCACCTCCACGGACCTCACCGCCGGCAATGTTTTTTTCAATCCACTCACGGGACTTCTCCACACCATCACGGCTGAGTTCCTCCGGCGGACCCGCAACCACGACAAGCGCCTTTCTCACAAGCCTGAAATCGCTTGGAAGAAGAAGCCGAGTCTTAGCAGCCCTGGTTACAAGTGACAGAATCCGCGCTGACTTACGTTGATCCGGTTTTTCCCTGCCGAGAATCGCCTTTCTAAAAGCGCTGCTACGGGGAAGCTCCTCACTTGCATAGCCAATCGTGCAGATCTCCATCCCATTAATTGTCTGCGCAATCTCCGATGCATCCACAACCATCTCACCCACGGCCCCCCCTATAGCGATCTCACCGGAGCGTGCGAGGATGCTGAACCTCTTCACAATCTCGGAGTTGATCCATTGATAAGCGGATTTCAAACTCTCACCCGGCCGCACAAAAGCGCCGTTGTCAATGAGAATCATGGAATCAGCGTATTTCGCAAGCGTCTTCATGCTCCGCGCCGCGTTCAGGACATAGACGTTTCCCTCAGATTCAGCTGGTAGAACGCCCAGGACATAAACAGGCTCGTTATACAGGCGTTTCAAATGTTTTGCAACCACTGGCGCGCTTCCGCTCCCT
>BDTI01000040.1 GCA_002923215.1 archaeon BMS3Abin16
ATCGTTTTTTGGGGTCATAGGGTAGCCTGGTCCATCCTCGTGGCTTTGGGAGCCATGGACCCCGGTTCAAATCCGGGTGACCCCATTCCAACCTTTTTCTATGTAGAAAAATCTTGGGATCAAAAAGACCCGAATTTTGCTCGACGCAAAATCCTCCAAAAAAAGAGAAAAAATATTTTGTGACATGGATTTAAATCCGGGTTGCCCTATTTCAATTATATATTGTATTTTTTGTTTGGAAGCTTTTTTGTATTTAGAGCTGTAAGTCTTTGGGATGATTGGGAATGGTCCGATGGGTTTCAGCAGGTTTTTAGCGGCTGTTTTTCTGGTTTCTCTTTCAGCGCTCTCTTTCAAGGGACTGAGGACTTGGGCTTCGGGCGCGCTTCTGCGGCGTGGCGAGGAGGTTTCAAAGGCCATGGAAAAAATGTTACTTACCATATCACTAATCGTGATTTTGTATCCGCTCACATTCCAGAGCTTTTCGATAAAATATATCCGCCTCGACCCGGCACCCCTCAACTTAAGGCTTTATCAGAGGAGATGGAGATGAAAAAAACAACTGCCCTGATCCTGCTCATACTGACATTAGCAGTCTATTACAAAGGCTACACATTTGGAACCGGGCTTGCGGCAACCGGCCACGCGAAGCTTCACAAACTAAACATTGTAGAGTATGATGCGAAGCCAGCTGAGCTCTGGGTTGAAGTGCACGATGTTTCTCCTGGTTACGGTGTCGAGAAACTTAAAGAGATAACTAATATCCTAGGCCGCCACCGAGGCGCGACCGACCAGGTTGTGCTCTTCGTTATCCCCAATCACGGCGGCAAGACCCCGTTGCACAGCTATCCAGAGTTCAGCTTAGAGCTTAAAAAACTCTCTCAACAAGGATATACGCTGGGGATACATGGCTATTCTCACGAAGGCGGGATCTTGCATCCGGAGTTTAAAACAAATTTATCTAATGCACAGAAATTAGTTGAAGCATCGAAGCAGGAGTTTAGAGCCGCAGGGATAGACCAGCCCAGATACTTCGCTCCACCGGGTTGGCGCGCTTCAGATGACGCCGCGAAATATTTGCAAAGCGAATTTGACTACATCTTCTATGCCTTTTTTATTGACATCCCCAATGGGACTATGCCTTATCCTTTTCATGAGTACACGTGGTATGGTTTCGATTTCGGAGGGCTTGAAAAAGCGAAGAAAGACTACAGAAGCTCTAAAGGCATCTTTAGACTGACGGTGCACCTCAACGCTGTAAACACAGAGAAAAATCTTGAGTTTTTAGATCAATTCCTGGAGTGGGTTGAACACCCGGAGACCCGGGGCTAAAAGGTCACAAGAAATCTTCTTATCAGATTCTTTGTAAGCATGCGGCCAAATCTGAAGCTGCTGTAGTTATATTTGCTCCAGCGATCGCCGTATTCATAGTATAATTCATCACCGGTCTGGTTGTACAGCTCCCGCATAATCTGCACGTTAAGATTGTGATATACGTGGTCACTTGGGTAAGCTCCAAGGTCATAATAAGTCCAGCTTCCTGAGTCAAAATCAGGTAGATGATGGTTCAACTCCTCAAGTCCGCGAAGATAAAGCGCAAGCGCCTCCGCATCACCGGTCGAGTTGTAATATTCATGCAGCCCGTCGAGGGCGAACCAAAACCCGTTTAAAACCCGGGGTGAGTTGTCACAGCCATACTCAGCATACCAATAGCCGCCATCCGCCGGATCCACATAAAGCACGCCGCCAGCTTCAATTTTGACGTTGAAAGACTTAATAATAGAACGGGCAGTCTTCAAATAGGATTCATTATCTGACAGCTCATATGCGTGGAGATAGTTTTTCAACGTAAGTCCCTGCGCCATGGCAGAGGTCCAGCCGGCTTTACAACCATAAAAAGGGTAGTCAAATCCCACTGGAAAAACAACGTAACCGTCTTTTACGACCTTATTTGTCTCAAGCCAATCAAAATTAGCATAAAAACGCTGAAGATACGCTTCGTCGCCTGTTTCAACATAGTACTTATAGTTTTTATCAGCATAGTCTGCGATTGTAACAGGATAGCGCTGCTCGCCAATATACCGGCCCATAAGCCAATCATAGTCCACGATTGGAACGCCGCGACTGTCAACACGCACCTCATAGGGTGCTGAGTCAATGTATGGTGTGACAACATATATGCTGACAGCAATTGTCAGGACAAACAAGACAATAATTTTCCGCATAACAGAGGATATGTTCTAACTTGATATTCATATAGTTTTAAGGGAAAAACTGGATCAGAAAAAATATTGTGTGCAATCGAACAAAAACATGTTCGATTGGATTGTTTTTCGGTGTCGAGCGACTGAGAATAATATTCACATTTTATCGGAGAGTTTTCGCACAGCGGAAACTCAGGTTTTTCTTTGGTGCAGATTTCTTTTTACAGAAAAAGAAAGGTGCAACGCCGGGGAGGAGATTTGAACTCCTGTTCTCCGGGTGGAGAAGTAGGTCTCGAGCCTACCGCCTTTCCGGGCTAGGCAACCCCGGCAATATTTTTTTGTTACCTTTGGTGTCACGTTTCTGGTTTTTCGAGTGTTTTTTGTTTCCCGCCTTCAGTGTGGACTGCTTTGATTATGGGTAGTATATATGATGAGTTGCGTGTGATCCGTTGGTAGAGGGCTGGACGGTAAATGTCCTCATATTTTCTTTTTAGTTCGCGCATCTTTTGATATACTTTTTTGAAGTCGCCTTTGCTTACGTCACGTGGCAGGTTTGTTGAGTTTGGTGTTACGACTATCACTCCGCCTGTGCTGTCGAATCCGGCTTTGAATTTTGTTCGGGAAATTGTTTCAAGTTCTATGTCTCTTGCTAATAATTTTTTTGTGTTCTCCCAGAATTCATCAAATTCCACTTGATCGCCTCCATGGATTGATTAATATCTTTATTCATAGATTTATTTACATATATATGTTTCGCTTTACAGATTTAATTATTGCTTGAGTTAAAGATTGAATGAGTAAATGATGAATAGAGTTACCTAGTTAGTGATAGATTTATTTATTGAAAACTTGGATTAGTGATGGACACCGTTATTTCTTATCATATTTTGAGGTTAAAAAATTGAAAAAGGGCTTTCGACGCTGTTTCGAAGGGTTTAGACTAGGTTAAATAAGCTCGAAAGCCTGTCGAATTTCGTTGACTTCTGGAAAGGTTTATCAATGCAGCGGAAAGCGAATTATTTATTGCATGAAACGGCAGAAGATCCTGGAAAAAACTGATTTAAAGGCTGCGCTTTACACTCGTGTTTCAACTGAGGATCAGGCTAAAGAAGGTTTCAGCCTTGATTCACAGGTGGAGCGGCTCCGGAGCTACTGCAGCGCGAGAGGGTGGGTTGTTCACAAAGAATATGTGGATGATGGCTACTCTGGACGGTATATTCGGAGGCCGGCTTATCATGAGCTGATGGAAGAGATTGAAAACTGGGATGTGCTCCTTGTTTTGAAGATGGATCGAATCCACCGTAATTCCAGGCATTTTATGGAGATGATGGATGAGCTTCGCCGGAGGGAGAAGGAGTTTGTGAGCATGACTGAAAGTCTGGACACGAGCACTGCGATGGGCAGGTTCGTTGTTGACATTATTCAGCGTATTGCCCAGCTTGAGTCTGAGCAGATCGGGGAGCGGGTTTATGCAGGTATGCGTCAAAAGGCGAGCACACCTCTAGACCGCTTGGATCCGGAAAAAAGCCCTTATCTAGGTTTTAATCATCCCTTTGGATATGATTATATCGACGGGAGTTTGACAGTTAACTTTGTAGAGGCGGATGCGGTAAAAAAGATTTATCAGCTATATTTAGACGGGAAGAGCATGGGAGAAATCGCTAAACGTCTGAATCGAACTGATACGCCGACTAAACGAGGGGGAAAATGGGACAAGCGAACGATTTCCAAGATATTAAAAAATCCTTTGTACACCGGCCATGTCCTCTGGGATGGAGTGGTTCGCAGCGCTCCGCACGAGGCTCTTGTTGATACGGGTGTTTTTGAAGAAGTTCAGAGGATTATCTCGCAGCGCAGGGCGAGACTGCCAATCAAGATCCGAAGATAAACTTGTTTTTCCTATAAAACCATGATTTTCAGTGAACAACGGTAGTCCGACGTTCACTGAAAAGGGTGATTTACCCTATTTTCAGCAAACTTTTGGCTGATACACTAAAAAATAGGGAAAATATATTGATAGACATATTGATTGATAGAATTAATTTAATTCAGAATAATCATGAAAAACAGAGAAAAAACACCTCCGCCAAATTTCTGTCAGAAAAAAATTGATTTTCTCTTTTGAAAGATTTACAGACAAACAAATCGAGTGAGTGATTGACAACGTTATTTACAGGCTGGACAAAAAGCTTAGATTTGAAAATCCAGATCCTTGATCCCATCGTGAAAGGTAAAGTCCAAAGTCAAGGGTGTCACAGAAATTTTGTTTTCCATGCGCACCGTGTGAACATCCGTCCCAAGCTCAGCGTCGAAAATCGCATCTCCATCAATCAAATAGCTTGAGCCGCCGCCGGAATCATCCATCCGCCGAACCTTTGCACTGTACATCCGCCGGGCGAGACACGTCGATTTTACATCACAGCTTTTCACATTTAAATCCGGAACGTTCACATTCAAAAGATCAACACCCGGCGGAAGCCCCTTTTTAAGTATTTTTTCAGCGATAGAGGCAAGCGCCTTTTTTGAGAGTGTGAAATCAACGTCAGATCCCTTGCCGAATTTATGGGCTTCTTCAAGATGCAGCGAGATTGCGATGGACGGGATTTCATGGTTCGCACCTTCAATCGCCGCGCATACCGTTCCAGAGGTTGTTATCTCTGAGCTCATGTTTTCACCAAGGTTTATGCCTGAAATTAGCAGGTCAGGCGCCTGTTTGAGTATGCTGAAGAGCGCGACAATTACAGAATCCACCGGCGTTCCATCCACGCTGTAGGCGGTGTAGCCATTACGTTCTACTTTCGAGGTGGGTAGCGGTTTACGCAGTGACAGGCTTCGTCCAACCCCGCTTTTCTGAGTCTTCGGCGCGACAATCGTAACCTGCCCAAGGTTTTTTACAGCATCAGCCGCCGCGAGTATCCCTGCGGATTCAATTCCATCATCGTTTACAATAAGAATAGACTTCATAACTTGACCAGATATACACTTTAATCCTTGGTACTAATAAACATATTCAGGCCAAAGGTTAATGCACATGGTCATGTTCGGCAATATGGCCGTGACCGTGCTCGTGAACAACACCTTTATGGCTGTGAATGTGCTCATGGATCAGGTTAGCCTCCAGAAGCAGAGATTTATTCCCTAGAATCTCATTTGAGCTTCCATCTGCAACAACCTGATGATTCTCACCGATAACTATCACCCTCGTAGCAATCTGCGAGACTAATGGAAGGTCATGTGTGGCTGTGATAATCGTTTTGTTTGCCTTAGAAAGCTCTGCAAGCAGGTCTACAAGCCAAGACTTGGTCCTTGGATCCAGGTCGTTTGTAGGCTCATCAAGAAGCAGCACCGAAGGGTTTATGGCAAGCATAGATGCGAGGGCAACCTTCTTCTTCTCTCCTCCGCTCAGAGTGTGAGGAGACCTATCCCTTAGATGAGATATTTCAAGCATTTCCAGGACGTCCTCTACCTGCTCTAAAGTCTTTTCTTGAGGTTGGTCAAGCTGAAGCGGGCCAAAGGCGATTTCATCCATGACCGTGGAGTTGAAGAGCTGGACATCAGGGTTCTGGAAGAGCATTGCCACATGTCGCCTGAAGTATCGTGAGAACTCTCCTCCGTTTAATACTCTTTCATCCAGGACTGTGCCAAAGGCCCGGACCTCTCCTGTCTCTGGAAATATGAGTCCGTCAAGTATCTGGAGCAATGTGGATTTGCCGCATCCATTCGCCCCGAGCAGCGCAACCCGCTCCCCTTCCCCTATCTTTATGTTTATATCCTCCAGGGCCGGGAACCTGCCAAGATATGCGTGGCACACATCCTCTAGCTCATATATCACGGTCATCTCAAAATACCTCTCATCCTTTTAATAAAACTATACCTGTAATGGCAAGTGATAAAATGCTCCAGCCATAGTCAACTCTCTTGAGCTTGGGCTGGCTTAGGGTCTTTGCCTCCCCTGTGTATCCTCTTGATAGCATTGCAAAATGCACTTTCTGACTCAAATCATAGGATTTTCGGAAGAGATAACCTATTCTTCCCGCAACCCAATTATGCCCTTTTTCTAAACCATGCTTCTTGATCGTCCTGCTCCTCCTTGCCAGGTGCATCTCTTTTACTGTTTTGATAAGCAAAAAGATGTATCTGTAGGTCATCTCCAGGACCATCACAAAGATCAGAGGTATCTTGAAGACTCGAAGGCTTTTTAGTATCAGGTTCCATCGGGTTGTCAGCGTCAATAGGGCGACTATAGAAACTGATGTGGCAACGCGGCTGATAAAAAGAACGGCGCCAGAGATGCCTTCTGCGGTAAGGGCGATCTGAACACCTCCAATCTCAAAGAGAGATATAATAGGTGTGCCTGTTGAAATCGGGGTGAACATAGATGGGAGGACTATAATTCCTGCAAACAAGGGGATGAACATCCACACCCTGGTTATGAATGGTTTGAGCTCGATTTTAGATGCGCTGGCAAGGATAAGAGTCAACAGGTAGACTCCTATTATTACCTCTGTATTTGTGGAAACACTCACTGCAACCACCATTGCGAGGAGTGTTAACAGCTTAACCCGGGGATCAATCCTTTGAAGGAGCCCGTTTTTTTTCGTGTATTCATCTCCAAATAGGTCGTCTTCAAAGAATGACGATATGTCTTCAAGGGTCTTTTCTACAAATCCTTTTTTCCCCTGTCCTGATGTGGGAGAGGTATTTTGCAGTGCGGCGGTGGTGTGTGTTTTTAACAGCCATTCAGGTGTTTTCATCTTTCGCCTCACCGGTAATAAGTCTGCCAAGGCCGTAGGTTATTAGAACTATTATCCCCACACCTATAAGGGCGCTCACATAATAGCCGAGGCTTGAATGTAGAAATCCTTCTTTTGCTCCTGGGATAGAATAGCCGGAGAAAGGTGCTCCGAAGAGTTCTGCTCCGGCAGCTATCTTGGCAGGTACATATCCCACGAGGTCTGCGAACTCTTCAGGCGCCCACTCACCCCATGCTGCACCGCTTGCGAGAAGTCCCAGCGGAACAAGTAGTATTAGAACTCCTAAAGCTATCCAAAGTTTTCTGTAGTTCACGCATTGACCTCCTCTGTTATCTTAAGCATCTCAGGGTCGCTCTGCTGAAAGTACCGTATGACCATGGCGGTTACCGCCAGCTCGATAAAGCCGATGAATATAAGATGTTCAAATGCCATAGCAGGCACTGCGATGTTTAGGTTGTAGGGGAAGTAGAGCGCCTGACCTGTGGGTGTGTGGTATAGCAGGGGCTGGAGGCCGAGCATCACACCTGTGCTGATTGCACCGGCGTTCACACCGACGTAGCCGCCTATGCCTGCAGCTATCCATCTGCGCCTCGACTCAAGCTTTGAGCCTGCGCTCAAAAGCCGGTAAACATAGTATCCTGTAAAAGGTATTACAACCGCCATGTTGAAAGAGTTAGCAGCGATGGCTGTGATCCCTCCGTCGCCAAAAAGAAGCGCCTGTATGGTAAGGGCCGTTGATACTGCTATCACTGCTGCCCAGGGGCCGAGGATTATGGCTATGAGAACGGCTCCAACTGCATGGCCTGTGCTCCCGCCTGGTATGGGAACGTTGAACATCATGATCACGAAGGAGAAGGCTGCTCCGATGGAGAGGAGTGGCACGTGTTTTGTCTTTAGTCCTGCTTGCAGTTTCTTTGAAGCTAGTGCCCAGATTGGTATCATGATCAGCCAAAAAGACGCCCATGTGCTTGGTCCTAAGAATCCTTCGGGGATGTGCAATCTCCTACCTCCTTGCGTAGAATACTAAAACTTTCTTGGCAGCCGGAGGTTGCAAAGCACCCACCTCTTATCTTGTGTAGTTTTATGATTTTCATGACATCGGCCTACAGCAGTCTAATAGTGTTACTTTTCTAAAATAAGTGTTACTATAAAAACTTTACTACCGCCGGGGCCAATTAAATTATCGAAGAGTATTTTTCAAGTTTAAAATCTTCAAAGGTGCCGAGCCCATTAATCTAGATTTTTTCCTTTTGTCGTCATCACAAGCTTGCCGTGTTTTACGCCCCTTGACGCCACCAGGCTGCTGGCAATCTTTTTCACACTCTCAACAGATCCTGCGATAACAAGAACCTCCATGCAGTTGTGCTCGTCAAGGTGCACGTGCATGCTGGAGATGATATTTCCGTGAAAGCTGTGCTGCATCTCAGTCAGCTTGTCAGAAACTCCGCGCACATCATGGTCATAGACAAGTGTGAGCGAGCCCACCACTTCCCCGGTCCCACCCCATTCTTCTTCAACCAGGAAGTTTCGGATCAAGTCGCGGATTGCTTCAGAGCGGTTGGTGTATCCTTTTTCATCTATTAGGGTGTCAAATTTTTTGAGCAGCTTATTTGGTATGGATATTCCGAATCGGGTTAGATTTGGTTCGTTCACGGTAGTTAGTGGAAAGTTACACTATTTATGTTTTTCGTGTTACGATTGATGTTTTTACTCGATTTGAAATGGAAGCTTATCCAGATCATCACCAACCAGCGGCAGCACCCGATCCACCCTGAACAAAACAAGTACCCGAGCCGACTTAACGGTGGGATCATGCATGTGCCTGCTGATACTCTGAATCCGCCGGCTATCCTGCTCCTCACCAGTCTTTGTGAGATGAAGCCTCACACCCTCGCTCTTCTTCCCCTCTTCCACGAAAAGATAGCTGGCATAGGGATTAGACTTGAGATTATGATGGTTAAGCCGTTTCAACATGATAAATCCGATTAGACCATGCTCCAGAAAATATGGCCGCCCGAAGACTGCGGAGTTCACTTTTCCCCCTCTATCAGCAGTTGAAAGCACGCCCATACCCCTCGCATTTTCAAACCAATCCTTCAAAGCATCTATCATTGCCATAAAATACTGGAACCAGAGTATATCTTATTTTTCCCTCATCTCTGCGCAGTCATGCAGCGTGTATTCAATAGATTCATCAGTCAATCTTTCAATAAGCCTGGAAAGCTCACTTTCTGAAGCGACTACAACAGGTGACAGACCGTGGTGGCATGCCTCAACCGCTGCGTCAATTGCACCGTAAAATGTGATTTTTCTACGTCCAGCTTTTCTTATGGCAACCAGTGCTTCAACACCGAGGGCGCAGACAAATCCATCCCCAATGGCAGACATTAAAAAGGCACGGTCCACGTTTTTTGAGCCTCCCACAGCCGCCGAGGGCATCTTCAGAATCTGCACCCTCCCAATTTTGAGATCGATGATTCCAGCGATGTTTTTCACCGCCAGATCATCGCCGGCCTCTGCAGCGCTAACAACTGTTGCCGTGGTTGACACACCCCTCTTTTTCCCAGCTCGGAGAAGCCCTTTTTCCATCCACACCTGAACGGTTTCACCAGCCTGAACCGGCGTGGCTGCAACAGCCGTAAACAGCCGCTCGGATTTGACTGTCTTTTCTAAAATTTCTCTGGCACGGTCCCGAAGCTTTCGGCCACCCTCAACAAGCACTTCAACACCCTCCGGTGTTACCCTGTAGTTCTGCGGACCTCTGACCTCAACAAGGCCCTGTTTCACAAGCTCTTTTACGTGCTCTGACACAGCCTGCACTGTTATCCCGCAGGCAAGGGAGATCTGCCTTTGGCTTACTCCTGGCTGGCCTGATGCAAGTTCTGCGAGTACGAGAAACCGCTTGTTAATCACAATCCGAAAATCATCCCTGATGAATAAATAATTTTTGAATTGAATCAATCCTGGTTGAATACGTTGTAAACCTGATTTGAGAAAACAATTTTAAAGCTCCCCCTACACCCATTAGCCCATGAGCCTAATAGAAAAAACAGTTGAAAAGATAACGCCCCTCGACACCGCGGCCATGAACCAGGCACAGACCCGACAAAACAATCTCACAAAACCACAGGGCAGCCTGGGCGCGCTTGAAGAGCTTTCAATTAAAATCGCAGGGATCACCGGCAAAGAGCAGCCGAAAATTGAGAGTAAAACGATTATCACGATGGCAGGCGATCACGGAGTAACCGAAGCCGGTGTGAGCGCCTATCCCAAGGAGGTTACGCCGCAGATGGTCTTCAACTTCCTCCACGGCGGAGCAGGGATAAACGTCCTGGCACGTCACGTTGGCGCAAGCGTTGTAATTGTGGATATGGGTGTTGCCTGTGACCTGCCAGATGACCTGCGACTGGTAAATCATAAAATTGGTTTTGGAACGAAGAATATGGCTTGCGGCCCTGCCATGACACGTAAGCAGGCGATACAGTCTGTTGAAGCAGGGATCTACGTGCTCGAAGAAGCGGTGAAAAAGGGACTTGACATTGTAGGCACAGGTGATATGGGTATTGGAAACACAACAGCCTCTGCCACGATAACCGCTACTGTCACAGGGATCTCGCCCTTTGAGGCCACTGGCCGCGGCACAGGAATCGATAGTGAATCATTCGAAAGAAAGGTGAAAGTGGTTGAAAACGCGCTAAGCCTGAACAATCCAGATGGATCAGACGGACTTGATGTTCTCTCAAAAGTAGGTGGATTTGAGATAGGCGGGATAGCAGGCGTGATAATCGGCGCGGCTGCAAACAAAATCCCGGTTGTAATCGACGGCTATATATCAGGGGCAGCCGCTCTCATTGCAGGCCTTATCGCACCCCGGTGCAAGGATTATCTGATAGCTTCCCACCTCTCAGTTGAACGAGGCCACAAAGCAGTCCTCGACCACCTCAAGCTCAAGCCAATACTGGATCTGGACCTCAGGCTCGGCGAGGGTACTGGCGCGGCGCTGGCAATCTCAATCGCAGAGGCTGCATGTAAAATCCTCAGCGAAATGGCTACATTTGAAGAGGCGAGTGTCACGGAAAAATCAGCTTGAACCCCCGCTTCTGCGTCTTCGAATGAAAAGGTACCCTGTGCCTGCAACAAACACTGGTAGCGCGGTACTTGGAAATTCAGGGATTTCCTCAGACTGGGTGCAATCGTTTGCTCTGCCGGGCGTGCCTAGATCACCAGTTCCAAAAGGCGTTTTTGAGGTGCACCAATTCAATCCTATTGCATTGTCCAGCACGGGGCTTTTCAATGCCATCGACGCCCCGGTTGGATCTGGAAATGCGGCTCCGTCATCGTATCGTACTGCATCGATTTCAATGGCTCCATCCATGAGTATGATTTCGTCTGCACTGTTTGAAAGAAGTCCTGTGTATTTATAGTCGCAGGTGACACCGCCGTTTGAAGCAGAGACAATATTTCGACACAACACCTTATATTCCCCTGGTGATATCCATAGGTCTGAGGATATTGTCTGTGAATTTGAACCGTCATCTTTTATGACCCAATCTTTGAGATTGACGGCCTCAGTTGTTGGATTATATAATTCGAACCACTCGCCATTTGTGTCTGACACAGCAGCGGGATTCTGCATTATCTCGGTTATAACAATTTTTGGCGGTGATGCAGCCGACAGACCTGGACTAGTGATTAGTAGGACCAACACGATAATTGCACATAAAACCAATTTTTTCATCTAACTTCCTCGAAATGTATTTGCAGTCCTGCTAATTAAACATTATGAAATAATCTTATAGAATAATCTTCTATTTAATCTTGAAAAGGATGCACCATATTTCCAGTTAACATGATATAGTTGAATTACAAATTGAAGGTGTTTTTATGAAAGACGCCGATGACCTCCCTGAAGCAGCTCCAAAGCACTTTCATGTATGCATATTCGGTTCAGCAAGAATAGGCAGAGAACACCCCACATATACGCTTGTCCATGACCTTGCAAAAGAGATTGCCAAAGCAGGGTTAGATGTTGTCACCGGCGGCGGACCCGGGCTTATGGAAGCGGCGAACAAAGGCCATCACGAGGGTCGGAAAGATAACAACAGCCATTCCATCGGCCTCAATATACGGCTTCCATCCGAGCAGAAAGCAAACGCCCATCTAGACATTAAAAAGGAGTTCTCACAGTTTTCCAGGCGCCTTGACAATTTCATGCTCCTTTCAAACGTGGTTGTCGTCGCTCCGGGCGGAGTTGGAACACTTCTTGAATTTTTGTATACCTGGCAGCTTATCCAGGTCAAGCAGATGGAAAACATCCCTATCATCCTGCTCGGGGATATGTGGCTTGATTTTATTGATTGGATACGGGTGTGGCCATTAAATTCCAGGCTTATAGGTGAGGATGATTTGAATCCGATCTTTTTCGCGAAGACCGTTTCTGATGCACTGCAGGTGATTAGTAAGGCTCATGAAAATTTTAAAGCCGGCGGCGAGAATTTCTGTCTCAGCTACAAGGGGAAGGGCAAAGAATAATCGATGTAATATGGGTGTAATCAACGGGTTAAAAGCTTCCGATGAAAAATCCGAGTAATGCGAGTATCATCGCTTTTTTTATGAGTCTTTGCACCCTGGGTGATGAATTCTTTGGGCTGAGTGATAGAAGGATTATGCAGCCTGTGAGAATCAGGTCTGCGACCACGATAAATGGGAGGTAAAGGCTTGACACAACACCTGATATGGCTGGAACGATGCTGAGCAGAATCGATGCTGCCAGAAAAAATGATGCAACTATTGCGGGGAGTCGGAATCCATATTTTACAGGCAGGCTTTCCAGGTGGTCTTTGTCTCCTTCAAAGTCTTCAATGTCTTTTACGATTTCACGGCTTGTGTTTACAAGAAATGCCACAAATACTAGGAAGAGTGTTACCGAGGGGTTTTCTGATGCAAGCCCGCCGAAGAGAAATGGCGACGCCACAAGGTAGCTTACAGTTAGGTTTTTTGTGAGTCCGCCGCCTTGTTTTATGGTTGCTGCGTAGAGGTAGAGGGCCATTGAGTTTATGACTGCGAGCATGAGCGCTGGCATGTTTATCTGTGTTGCGAGCATTATGGCCAGGATAAAGAGTGTGAGCGCGTATTGATGGGCGCCTTTACGCGTGATTTTTCCGGAGGGGATTGGCCTGTTTGGACTGTTGATTTTGTCGATTTGATAGTCGTAGTAGTCGTTTGCCGTGTTGCCCGCTGCGCAGATGAGAAATGTTGCCGCTATTGCGTATAGGACTGTTATTTGGAGTGGGCCTCCCATTTTGGCGCCGATGAGCACTGCGAAGGATGCCATTGTGCAGTTGAGGGGTCGCATGATGTCGAGGTACTGGCGCATAGGGTTTTTTTGTGTCTATTGCATTTATTTTTTCTCCCTTTGTTTTGACAATATTTTTTTCAATCGTTACGTCCTTTTAGTTACAAGAGGTAATTAAATTTTTATGGCGGTGTAAAAATGATACCAAGATTCAAAAAACAGAAAAAAGCCGAAAAACTAGAAACATACCCGGTCCTTCCGGTGAAAGACAACGTACTCTTCCCAGGAATGGCGCTCACACTCAACATCGGCGAAGAACGCTCGAAAAAACTGATCGCAGACCTAAAACCAGGCGACAAAATCATAATCACAGCGATAAAAGACATCAAACACGGAGTAGCAGACACTGAAAACATCTACACAACCGGGCTGATCGCCAGAAAAATCCGCACAGTCCACGAAAGAGACCTCATCCTGCTCGCAGTCCACGGCGAAAAACGAGTCAAAATCGATGAATACACAGAAAAAGAACCCTACTTCAAGGCAACAGTCACCACGCTCGTTGAGACACAACCACCCGAAGACGCCGCAACAGAAGACAAGATATTCCAGATAAAAGAACTCGGAAAACAGATAATCATCGAACTCGGCCTCCCGGAAGAAGCAGCCCACTCATTTGAAACAATAACCGACCCAGGCCTGCTCACAGACATTGTAGCATCAAACATGCGCATTGAAAAAGAAGATAAACAACAGCTCCTCGAAACCCTTGACATAAATGAGAGGCTGGATAAAATTGAAACACTCATGATCAAAGAGATCCATAGAATCGGGCTCACAAAAGACATTTCAAACAAGGTAAGCCAGGAGATGGATAAAAGCCAGCGTGAATATTTTCTGCGTCAGCAGCTAAAAGCAATAAAAGAAGAGTTGAACGAAGGCGAAATCGATGAAATAGACGAACTTGAAGAATCAATTAAAACCGCCGGCATGCCCTCAGAGGTTGAAGAAGCAGCCTTAAAAGAGCTTGGACGCTTGTCAAAAATGCCGCCAAGCACCGCGGAATACACTGTTTCACGAACATATATTTCATTGTTAATCGACCTCCCATGGAGTAAAAGCACCGAGGACAACCAGGATATAGAGGGTGCGAAAAAAACGCTTGACGAAGGACACTACGGCCTTGAAAAAGCGAAGAAACGAATCGTTGAATACCTGGCGGTGAAAAAGCTTAAACATGATATGGGAGGACCAATCCTCTGTTTCGTAGGGCCGCCTGGTGTTGGCAAAACCTCAATTGCAAAGGCAGTTGCAGAAGCGCTTGGGCGTAAAACCGCACGCGTCTCGCTTGGCGGTGTGCGCGATGAAGCAGAGATACGGGGCCACAGACGAACATATGTAGGCGCGCTACCCGGCCGAATCATACAGGCCATAAAAAAAGCCGGGTCAAACAACCCTGTAATCGTGCTCGACGAAATCGATAAGCTCGGCTACGACTACCGCGGCGATCCTTCATCAGCGCTGCTTGAAGTACTTGACCCTGAGCAGAACAACAGCTTTTCAGACCATTATCTCGACGTGCCATTTGACCTGTCAAAGGTGCTTTTCATCACAACAGCCAACTCCCTGCACAACGTGCCCGCACCGCTTAAAGACAGGATGGAGATAATCGATTTTCCAGGCTACACGCAGGATGAAAAACTAACTATTGCAAAAAGACATCTCATGCCCCGGCAGCTGGAGCGCCATGGCCTAACAAAAGGCCAGATCACCTTTGATGACGAGGCCTTGTCGATACTGCTCGAAGAATATACCCGTGAAGCAGGCGTGCGCAGTCTTGAACGCGAGATTGCGACTGTTCTTAGAAACAGCGCCTGCAAAATCGCTGAGAACAAGGCCACCCACGTAAAAGTTGATAGACCTATAATAGAGGAAGTATTGGGCCCGCGTAAATATTACTCAGAGGTTAAAGAACGGACCATGAGCCCAGGCGTTTCAACAGGTCTTGCCTGGACGCCCGCAGGAGGCGAGATACTCTTCATCGAGTCAAATCTCATGCCAGGAAAGAAAGGCTTGATCCTCACAGGTCAGCTTGGAGATGTGATGAAGGAATCAGCCCAGGCCGCCTTGAGCTATGTGAAATCCCATGCAAAAGAGCTTGGAATCGATGAGGATGCTTTTACGAAAAAAGACATTCACATCCACATTCCGGCAGGTGCCATACCTAAAGACGGCCCCTCGGCAGGGGTTGCAATCACAACCGCGCTTGTGTCCCTATTAAAAAACCAGCCAGTGCGCAGTGACATCGCGATGACCGGCGAGATAACGCTTAAAGGCCGCGTACTACCTGTGGGTGGCATTAAGGAAAAAGCGCTTGGCGCTCGCAGAGCAGGGATTGAAACAGTCTACCTTCCGAAGCTAAATGAAAAAGACCTCATTGAAATCCCTGAGGATATAAAGAAGAAGATGCAGTTCAAATTCGCAGAAAACATCGGTGACGTTTTAAACGATGTCTTCACAAGTGATGTGAAAAACTAGCCCTGCTCACTGTATTTTAAGGGGAAAAAATCTTTAAGCCCCGCCGTCCCACCAGTGTTTTGAGGCTGATGTTTTTTTGTAAACACTGCGGCCGGGAGGCTGAAGAGGCAGATATTTTCTGCAGAAAATGCGGAACAAAACTAGCAAAAACCAAAGCAACGCCTGACGAGTACACCGTAATTTTAAATGAGCTGACAGGGCTTGTGGAGGACGTTACTAAAAACATCAGATCCGAGCTCATCTCCCAGGTTTCTGAAATCGAAGAGGGAATAAAAAAGAATGGGTGGACAAAGCAGCGGTTCTACGCCGAGGTTGAGGAGATCCGATCACGGCTCAACGACTTTGTCCACGATTGAAATCGTCGGAATGATTTTTAGCCTGTCCACTCCTGACTGATCTTCTGCCCGTTTATATCCATCTCATAAAAACCGTGTTTTCCGGACTCGTCAAACCAGTAATCGATTTGCATTTCTCCCTCTGGCGATTTAGTAGTGTAGACTACATGGCAGAGGCCTGCGTACTTGCCGGTTGTTACGAGCTTGTCAATCTTCATATTCGCAGTTGCTGTTCCGCCTACTCCGGTAGACTTCATATCCCAGTTCCCCCCCTCCGGGCACCAGTCATCTGTGTTGCCCATCATAGAACCGGTGATTACAACGGTCTGCTCACCATCCTCAGTTTCAATCTTGGTTTCAACCCGTCCCGGCCCTCCACCGCCACCGGTCTCAGTCTTCATCTCGAGTGTCCCTTCATCAGTCTTGATCTTGGCCTCAGACTTATCCGTTGATCCGCCGAGACATCCGCTAAGCGCGGCAACCACCATAAGCAGCAGCATAAAATATAGTATCCGTTTCATATGCAACATCTTCCTATAAACCTAAATTATGTTGCTGCCAATATATAATTTATCTGCCACCCCACCTCTTAAGCA
>BDTI01000041.1 GCA_002923215.1 archaeon BMS3Abin16
GTTAAGCGCCAGTGCACCAAGTGTAAAGAAGTAACATCACAGCTTCTCTGCCCCAAATGCGGTAGTCTCACCCATTTCCACGGCGGATACGAAACACGGCCGGTTGATATTAAGGCTCTATATCGGAGGGCGGCGGCCAAAGTTGGGACTCCGAAGAAAATGGTGAAAGGCGTTGTAGGCATGACCTCAGCCTATAAGATCCCGGAGCCCATTGAAAAAGGGATTCTCAGGGCTAAACACGATGTATATGTATTCAAAGACGGAACAGCCAGGTTTGACTCAACCGACATGCCCATGACCCATTTCACACCCCGCGAGATAGGCACGTCTCTTGAAAAACTCAAACGCCTTGGATATACCTATGACCACAGGGGAAAGCCCCTTGTGCGGGAGAGCCAGGTAGTTGAGCTTCTGCCGCAGGATATCCTGCTGCCGCTGGAGGGAATCAAATATTTCTATAATGTCTCAAAGTTTGTTGACGAACTGCTCGTAAAAGTCTATGACCAGCCGCCTTTTTACAACGCAGGGTCAGAGTCTGATCTCGTGGGACAATTGATAATCGGGCTCGCGCCGCACACATCGGCAGGAACGCTTGGCCGTATCATCGGCACAACAGACCGAAAAGTCGGCTATGCACATCCATTTTTCCACGCGGCGAAACGGCGAAACTGCGACGGCGATGAAGACGGTGTGATCCTGCTTATGGACGCGCTTCTTAACTTTTCAAAGGGTTATCTACCCAGCACCAGAGGCGGACGGATGGACGCGCCCCTTGTACTTACAACCCGAATCGACGCTAAGGAAATCGATGATGAAGCACATGGAATCGATGTGATGTACAGCTATCCCCTGGAATTCTATGAGAAAACTCTGGAGGGTGTTATGCCCAAGGAGATTCGCAGTTTCATGGAGGTTGTGGGGGATCGGCTTGACTCTGACAAGGTTTTTTCCACAGGATTTACACATGACATAACTGATATTGCGATGGGTGCCAGCGTGAGCAGATACACTTCTCTTGGCGAGATGCGTGAGAAGGTTGAGCATCAGCTCGGCCTGGCGTCGAAGCTGCGCGCAGTGGACACAAAAGACGTGGCCCGCAAGGTGATTGAAAGCCATTTTCTCCCGGATCTGGCGGGTAATCTCAAGGCCTTTTCCAAGCAGACTGTCAGGTGCGTGGGGTGTAACGCAAAATACAGGCGCATCCCTCTGAGTGGTGTGTGCCGTAAATGCCAGGGAAAGCTTATTCTCACTGTGCACAAGGGATCCGTTGAAAAATACCTGAAAATTACAAAAGAGATGATCGACAAATACGGGCTTGAAGACTATCTGCGGCAGAGAGTCGACATACTTGAGCGCAGCATCGACTCGGTCTTTGAAGAGGAGCCTCAGAGCCAGGTGTCGCTTGTGGACTTTTTATAAATCGAAGCCGCAGTCACCAATTTAACCCCCGCCTTTGTCCTTGATATTCTCCAGAAAAGTTTTTAATATTTCAATATTATATTGTGTCTCATGGAGGGTATGGAAGAAAGGGGCGGTAATCGAGGAATTATAAACTCGGATAAATTAATCAATAACGGATGGTCATTATTTCTGGGATTTACGGTTTATGCGGTTTATAGAGTTTTTATAGCGAATATCGTCCTCTTTTTATTATCCGAATTGCCTTTCCTTATCTTAAACTTACACCACAAATGGTCTGTTATAACTATACCTGCGATTCTCATTTTTGTTATAGCCTTCGATTTTGGGAGCGGTTATTTATATGGAAAATATCACCCATTGAATCTACCGAGAAAGTTTAATTTGAACGAAGCACGCTCAAATGTCATATTTTTTACTCTGGGATTTTGGGTATCATTTAATTTCTATTCTTGGGCAATGGATGGGAGTTTAGTATCCACTTACGGGATTGATTCAATTCTTTTAGTTTACATGGGGGGATTATTTGGGAAAAAAAGAATTACTCAGGAAATAATCGACAAATCAAATGAAAATTTTAAACAAAAAGCCGAAAATTGGGAGAAATTTAATCCTCATATTACACGTAAACAAGCGATTCTGATTGCATTTATTTTAATCATACCTTTTCTTCTCATAATTTTATTAATAGCCTATGCTAATGATTTCTGGAGATAAAGGATTGAGGGCGTGGAAGAAAAGATATTTAATGGCTGCTTTCTCATTTCAGAGCTGAGAATTTAAATCAAAATGAAGGTAGAAAAATGCTTGAGCCATTTTTGTCGACAAATGAGATAACGAAGATATCCTTTGAGTGTGGTCTTGACAGGATTCTAAGCGGTGGAATCGAGTCCAAAACGATTACACAGTTCTATGGCCCGCCTGCCTCTGGGAAGACAAATCTCTGCCTCCTCGCCGTTGTGCGGTGCGTGGGGCAGGGTAAAAAAGCGGTTTTCATCGACACCGAGGGCGGGCACTCAATCGAGCGGTTGAGCCAGATTGCAGGCGACAACCTTGAGGCCGTGCTTGAAAACAGCTATTTCTATGAGCCCGCAAGTTTTTCTGACCAGCAGTTTATCGTGGAAAACCTCGATCAAATAATCACCCCGGACGTGGGGCTTATCGTGCTCGACTCAGCGGTTGCCTTCTATCGGTTTGAGAGAAACGACGAAAACGCAAGCGAAATAAACAAGGCGCTCACATCACAGCTCGCCCTACTTTCAGGGCTTGCGCGAAAACACAACCTCGCCGTAATCATCACAACCCAGGTCTATGCCTCCTATGAGGTGGAAAACGGTGTTGAACCTGTGGGAGGGTCGATGCTCAAATATTGGAGCAAGGTTATCGTTGAGCTGAAGCGGGAGGGGCGAGATGTGGAGGCCGTGCTTGTGCGGCACAGGGCGCTGCCCGACGGGATGAGCGTTAGATTCCGAATAACCTCTGAGGGGATCAAGACCCTTGACTGAGAGGCGCTACGCCCTTAAAGTCTGCTATGAGGGCCGTGGTTTTTCAGGCAGCCAGAGACAGCCCGTGGAGAGGACAGTTGAAGGCGAGTTTCTCAGCGCTCTTGATGCCTTAAAAATAAACTACGCCGACTTCAAAGCGGCGGGGCGTACAGACCGTGGTGTAAGCGCCCTTGGAAACGTCTTTTCCTTTACTACGGATTCACAGTTGGTAAAGGCGAGAATCCTTAATTCAAAGCTTCCTTTGGATGTGAGGGTGACTGCTGTTCAAAGAGTGGAATCCGGCTTCAACCCCCGTCACGCGGTGGAGCGGGCGTACAAATACTTCCTTCCAGACGTTGGATTTGACCTTGCTTTGATGAAGACTGCTGCAAAACTGTTTATCGGTGAGCAGAGTTTTCACAACTTCTCAGTGGCCGATGACAGAAACCCAGTTCGGCGAATAACCAGAATAGAGGTTGAAAAAAAAGATGCTGTCATTGTCCTCACATTTGCTGGCGAAAGCTTTCTCTGGCAGATGGTACGTAGAATGACAACGGCGCTAGGAATGGCGGGACGCGGTGAGATTTCTCAAGCCGAGATAATCGGGATGTTTGACCCTGACGTGAAAAGAAAGATTCCACCCTCAGCTCCTGAAAACCTTGTGCTCTGGGACACACGATACATATCCTTCAAATTCACCTCTGAAAAGTACAGCCGCCGCCTGCTTGAGGCCGTGCTCAAAAAAAGGCTTGTCCAGATGAGCAGCCAAAAAGCCATCTGCACCGAAGCCCTAAAAGAGATCAAGAAATAGATAAACTAAAATACCGGTCTGCGAATCTCAGAAGGGCAGGCTTATATCTCGGCCCTTCGGAATTTCTCGATAATATCCTTGTTTTTTTCTGGAACGCATTTCCAGAGAAAAAGGTTGATTTCCTCAAGCCAGTTCAACTTCATATCAGCAGGCATGGCCATCCACTTTCTCAAAGCAGATTCAGAGTGAACGTGTTTGAAGCCGCGCTCGATTTTTTCAGTCATTTCCACCCCTCAATTTTCTAATCTTTTCAAGAGCCGCAATATCTGATCTGTCCTGTTCCCGATCCGAAAGCGTTTTAAGCTCTATTAGGCAGTCCAGCGAAACGATGGGGATAGATAGATCTCCTGCATCAATCATTTCTCTGCTTCTATTCAACTCGTTGAAATCTATTGGGTTGTGGATGAAGATATCGATCTCGCTATAGGGGGTTTTTGGATTCCAAAAGGTAAATACCTGCATGTTCTTTTCCCTGTGCCACATTTCAAGGTTTTCAAGTGATGCAAAATCCTCTATCTCAACAGGAAGTCTTGGCTGAAAGCCTAAGTCCCTCATTACAGATACGATCTTTTTCAAATTCTCCTCTTTAATCGCTACAGCCAAATCCAGGTCTGCAGTCGCCCGCGGCACCCCGTGCAGATTCGCTGCTATCCCTCCAACCACAAGGTATTCTATGCCTTTTTCATTGAACGCTTTGAAAACCGCCTCATAGAACATTACCTCCATCTTTATAATGAACAGTTATTAAATCCTTTCTTACAATTAAATATTCAAAACAACTCCCATTAACCTGCCCCGATCTTCCTATACAAAACTTCGTCTCCCGCTTTTATCTCGGTTATCCTGTGGTAGGGTATCCAGGTCTCGCGGACCCTGCGTTTTATGATAAAGTGCGCCTGGTCAAGCCGCTCAATCTCTGCTCCGCTGATTGTGATTCTGTCTCCCGGCGCGCCCCTGTGGATGTAGGTTATGCTGGCATCTGCAAGTGATTTTTCAGGATGCCACAAAAGCTCGCACAACACCTTTCTAGCCATCTTTAGTCCGCCCCACCGTATAGAGGTAATTCTTTGGCAGGATTCATATTAAATTGTTTCCCACCTACCGCCCCTACGTCCAGCCCTGATTTCAAATATTCTAGAAGAAAGGTATATATGGCAATTAACCGCGAAAACCATGTTATATGGCTAGGGTCATGCTAGTAGATGATTCAAAGTTTATGAGAGGCGTACTCTCCAAGATTGTGGGCGAAAAGCACGAGATCGTGGGAGAAGCTGAAAACGGGCAAATCGCGGTTGAAACCTATGAAAAGCTGCGGCCTGATATCGTTCTTATGGATATTGTGATGCCTGATATGGATGGAATCGAGGCGACAAAGGCGATTACAGACAAGTATCCTGAAGCCAGGGTTGTTATGTGCACCTCTATGGGTCAGGAGGGAAAGGTAAAGCGAGCGATTGCCGCCGGCGCCCAGGGCTATATTGTTAAGCCCTTTGAAGGCCCTGAGGTGCTTAAAGAGATTGACACGGTTCTTGGAGGGTGAAGGGAAATGGGTCATTTTTGGTGGGAAGTCTACAAAAGGCTTCCAATCTATAATATGGGGATGAAAAGCAAGCTTATAGTTAGCTTTTTTTTGCTTGCAATCATGCCGCTACTCACGCTTGGAGCAATAGGTTTCATCGTAACAGATGGAATACTTCGACTGGCGGTTGTTGGAATAACTGTTTCATCGGTAACTGTCATCTATTTCTTTTCAGGCGTTTTTTCAACAAATCTCACCTGGCTTATCTTTCGGCTCCTTGAGGAGATGAAGCGTGTTGAAGCAGGCGATCTGCGTGGAAGCCTGAATGTGGAGTGTTCCCAGGATGAGATCGGCCAGCTCACAATGTCTTTTAAGCGGATGATGAAGAATCTTCAGGGGATGGTTATGAATGTGATGGAGGCGGGCAACACTGTTTCCTCCAGTTCTCAGGAGCTGGCTGCATCAGGCGAGGAGATGAACGCATCAATCGAAGAAGTTTCATCTTCTATTCAGAAAGTTGCTGAGACTGCTCAGAATCAGAGTGTGCAGATAAACGATGCTGTTGAAGATCTTAAGATCGTTGCAGATAAATCCAAGATCATCTCCCTTAGCGCTGAGAAGGCCTCTGAGTCAAGTGATAATCTTTCGGCTCTGGCCCATAGGGGCGGGGAGCTTTCTAAGGAGGCTGTTGAGAAGATCCTGCGGTCAAATGAAGATATTAATTTGAGTGCTCAGAAGCTGAAGCAGTTTCAGAAAGAGTCGGTCAAGATAGGTGAGATTGTTAAGGTGATTACTAATGTTGCGGATCAGACGAATCTGCTCGCGTTGAACGCGGCTATCGAGGCTGCGCGGGCGGGTGAGCACGGTCGGGGGTTTGCCGTGGTTGCCGATGAGGTTCGCAAGCTTGCTGAGGAGTCGGCGCAGTCTGCTGATGAGATATCCCATCTTATTGAGGAGATGCGGGAGGAGAATCAGAGTGCTGTTGAATCGATTGAAAAGAGTTTTGACGAGTTTAAAGTAACTACTGACATGGTGCGCCAGGCGCTTGATCTGCTTGTGGAGATGAAGGATTCTATCGAGTCGTTTAATGTGCTTATCAAGGAGATTTCGAATTCCTCTGCTGATCAGTCGGCGTCGATTGAAAATGTGCTCAAGGTTACTGAGGATATTACGGCTGGAATCGAGGATTCCGCTGCTTCTGTGGAGGAGGTTAATGCCGCTGCTGAGGAGCAGGCATCGAACACGCAGGAGCTGAGCGTTTCTGCCCAGAACCTTGCTGAACTTGCAACCGAGCTTACAGAGATTATAAATCAGTTTAAGATTAACAGCGATGAATTCGGAGTGGAACCGAGTCTGAAGAGGGTGTCAAAGAAAAGTTCTTTTGCAGACATTCTCTAACTTTGAGGTTATTATGGGTTCAACAGCCTCTTTAGAAAACTCTGAAAAAGAGAAGATATTAGTTGTGGTTTTCACGCTTGGAGAGGAGGAGCTTGCCTTTGAGATTCAGAGTGTGCGGGAGATTATCAGGGTTCCAAGGATTACAAAGGTTCCGAATGCATCTGAGTTTGTTGAGGGTGTGATAAATCTTCGCGGCCAGATTAAGCCGGTTATAAATCTTAGGCGCATGCTCGGCCTGCCGGTGGCGGAGGTCTCAAGTGAGGGTAAGATAATTATAATCGAGTCGCATGAGCAGACCTTTGGCGTGATTGTGGACCGGGTTGTCGGTGTTTTATCTGTTGAGACTGCTGAGATCACTGATCCATCGAAGCTTCTCGGAGGGGATAGGACTGATTTCATCTCAGGGATCGGCAGGCTGGGGGAGCGGCTGGTGATCATGCTTACACCTGAAATGCTCTTCTCTTCGAAGGAGACCCTTGTCCAATGAAGATCCGGGTTATGATAATTGATTTTGAAGAGCCAATTCGGCAGGGGCTTTCCAGTGTGCTTGAATCTAAGGGCGGGATTGAAGTGGTGTGCAAGCTTGGAGGATGCGGCGGAGCGGCGGAGATGGCGGGCTGGATTTCTCCTGACGTGGTCATGGCCGGGCTTCGCACGCTTGAAGAGGATGAGACAGGGTTTTTCAACTCTCTTCTAAAGATGAGTATTCCTCTTATCATTACACTTGAAGATAGACAGGACCAGTTGAATCAGGCCTTCGGATTTTTAGAGAAGGGCGCTGTGGACTATCTGATTCTGCCAGGAGAGAAAAACGGTACAATAGAAAAGGTTAAGACTGCGGCTCTTGCGCGTCCAATCGATCTTGCCGAGCGTTTGAAACCAATTAAACTTACATTTCCACATGCAGGCAGCCTTAGAAAGGTTGTCGTCATCGCCAGTTCCACCGGCGGTCCGCAGGCCTTGAGAGCAATCATTCCCAAGCTCCCGCAGGGGCTTCCAGCGGCGGTTATCGTTGTGCAGCACATGGGCCAGGGATTTACAACTCTTCTTGCAGAGCGGCTGGATAAGATAAGCGCGATTTCTGTTGAGGAGGCGCAGGATGGACGTATAATTAAAGGTGGCTGTGCCTATGTTGCACCCTATGGACGGCATCTGGGAGTTGAAAAATCACGGATCGCTTTAGTTGCCGGCCAGCCTATAAATGGGGTGATGCCCTCGGCCGACTACACCATGGCATCTGTTGCCAGGGAATACAGCGCAGACTCAGTGGCAGTGGTTCTCACTGGAATGGGTAGAGACGGCGGGAAAGGCGCAGGAGATATCAAATCTGCCGGAGGAAGGGTGATTGTTCAAGATAGGGAGAGTTCTGTTATCTTTGGAATGCCCCAAGCAGCGCTTAAGACTGGTTGCGTGGACAAGGTGGTCGAACTCAGCGGGATTGCCAGATCCCTTGCAAAGGAGGTTTACGTCTAACATGATAGATAAGGAGTTTTTAGATGAGTTCGTCCTTGATTCAGGCGAGCTTTTAGCGGTTTTGTCCGAGTCGCTTTTAAAGCTTGAAAAGAACCCTTCTGACCCGGATTCTATCAACCGTTTTTTCAGAGCCGCCCACACACTAAAAGGTAATTCCGCCACTCTGGGTTTGATGGAGATATCAGGTCTTTCTCATAAGATGGAGACTGTTTTTGACGGTGTGCGAAGAGGCCGGCTAACGCTAACAGGCGAGGTGGTTGATCTATTGTTTGAGGCCCTTGACGCCCTTGAAAGCATGGTCGGCTCCGCGTCTAAGGGTGCGCCTCTAATTGACTGTCGTCAGGTTCTTTCACGGCTGGAATCAGTGACGCCTGCCAAGGATGATGAAGAATGTGAATCGGGAAAGGCCCGACCAGAGCCAGACCCCGCACCTTTGAAGAAGTTTTCAAAGACCTATCGAGTGGATGTTGAGATCTCTGAGTCTGCCACTCTGAAATCGGTCCGCGCCTTTATGATACTAAATAATCTCAAATCACTTGGCGCGGTTTTGCGGGGAGAGCCTGATCTGGGCAGTATTGAAAAGGGAGACTTTGAAAAGAAATTTACCCTCTATCTTGGGTCAGACACACCTCTTGAAAGAGTGGAGGCCGCGATTTCAAAGGTAGGCGATGTTACAGACTACACCGTAGCCGAGGAGAAGCCCGATGAATGCACCCTTCCAGACCCGGTTACAAGCGAGGTGAAAAGCATCCGCGTAGGCACAAACAAACTTGACGACCTTGTGAATCTTATGGGCGAGCTTGTGATAAACAAGAGCCGCCTCTCACAGATCGCAAAAGATTATGAGATCAAATCCCTTCACAAGGCGGTGAAAAGCTTTGACCGTCTTTCACAGGACCTGCAGACGCTTGCAATGTCAATGCGCACTGTTAAGGTCTCCCATATATTTGACAAGTTCCCCCGCATGGTTCGGGACCTTGCGAAAAAAGAGGGGAAAAAGGTTGAATTTATTGTTGAAGGCCGTGATATCGAGATGGATCGAACTGTGCTTGACAGATTGGGCGACCCCCTTGTGCACCTGCTTCGAAACTGTGTTGACCACGGGATCGAGACACCTGATGTGCGGGAGGCTCTGGGCAAGCCGGCTAAGGGCATTATCAGGCTTTCTGCGAGCAGAGTAAAAGAGCATGTTGAGATCAGGCTTAGAGATGATGGAGCTGGAATCGACCCCGGCGTGCTTTCAAAAAAAGCGGTGGAAAAGGGATTTCTCACATCTGCTGAAGCAGGTGCGATGGATAGTGAAGATTTGATTGAGCTCATCTTCAGGCCAGGATTTTCAGGCGCAGCCGAGGTAACCGATGTTTCAGGCCGCGGCGTGGGAATGGATGTTGTAAAAACCGCTGTGTCAAAGCTGGGAGGATCAGTTCAGGTATCGTCAAAACCTGGTGAGGGGACGGAATTTACACTCAGGCTTCCGCTGTCCCTTGCAATCGTAAAGGCGCTGCTCGTGCAATCATCAGGCGAGATATACGCTATCCCTACAAAGGATGTTTCCGAGGTCCTGTCGCTAAAGAAGTTGAAGCTAAAAAAGATAAAGGGCCGTGAAGCAGTGGTGCACCGCGGCATGCCCATGCAGGTTCTAAAGCTTGATAGTATGCTAGGCCCTCCAGGGAAAAAAAGCAGAAACTACACCAAGTTCATCGTCTATGAATCGCCGAAGATCCGGCTTGGAATCGCTGTTGAAAAGATCATTCGGCAAGATGAGATCGTGATGAAAGGCTTGGGAAGCGGCCTTGATGGTGTGCCCGGCGTTTCAGGCGCAACTATTCTTGGAAACGGGCAGGTGGCTCTTGTGCTTGATCTGTCCAATCTAAAAATGAGGTGAAATTTGTCTTGAGCTTAACTGACTTTCAAAAAGACGAGATCCGGGAGGTGATGATGATAGGCTCAGGCCACGCCTCAACTGCTCTTGCGTCGAAGCTGAAGCGTGAAATCGACATCCGCATCCCGGAGGTTGATCTTCTCCCGCTTGAGGAGGTGCCGGGAAAAATCGACGTGATCGATGAAATCACAATTGGCGTCTATACCGAGATCAAAGGCGATCTCCGGGGCAGGCTTCTCACAGTCTTTTCAGAGGAGGACGCCCTTCGGCTTGAGGAGATGGTCTCAGGCAGGTCTGCGAAGGGGCGAAGAGATTTTTCAGCGGCAACTGTTACAGATGTGTCTGACGTGTTAGGCGCAAACAGCCTCTCAGCTATTTCAGATTTCTTCGGGATGAAAATCGAAAAAACACCGTCGGAGTCGGCCCGCGATATACTGGGCGCGCTTCTGCAGCAGGTGCTTCTCGACATCAGCCAGCATTCGGATGTGGTGTTATTCAGTAGAACAGAAATCTTTGTGAGCGCGGAAAAATTCAACTGCCATCAGATGCTCTTTTTAGAGGCGTCATCACTAGAAAAACTCCTCAAAGCGATGGATGTTATGTTATGAAAAAGAGGAATGTCGGCATCGCTGAGATGATGATATGCCGCCAGCCGGAGGTTCTTACAATCCTCGGCCTCGGCTCCTGCGTGGCTGTTGCGCTCTACCATGAGCGGACAAAGACTGGCGGTCTTGCGCATGTCATGCTTCCAAAGGGAAGCGCGCAAAAAAGCAGCAGGCCAGCTAAGTACGCAAATATCGCAATTCCCGCGCTTCACGAGAAAGTATTGGAAGAGATCGGCGGCAAAGGCAGAATCGCTGCTAAGATATGCGGCGGGTCAAAGATGTTCAAATCGGCAGCCGGATTTCATATCGGCGAACACAATGTAACCGCTGCAAGAGAGGAGCTTGCGAAGCTGGGTCTTAAAATAGTTGGTGAAGACTGCGGATCCGACTACGGCCGAAACGTAACCTTCACACCTGAAAACGGAAAGCTCATAATTCGAAGTGTGAATGGGGTAACACTATTATGAAGACTGAAGAGATCAACCCAGCCCTAAAGGAGCTAATAAAAAATATCTATCTGATACTGGGCTTTAACGCAGGCCACTATGAGATAAAGCACTTCAAACGCAGGATAGACGCGCGAATGAGGGCAACGAAAAAGGAAAGCTACACCGAGTATCTCAAATATCTCAAAGAAAGCAGCAGTGAAAAGGATAAGCTCAAAAAATGTCTCACCGTAAATGTAACCGAGTTCTTCCGAAACCCCGAAGTCTACGAAGAGTTTCGAAAAACCGTTGTTCCATCGCTTATCCGGCGAAAACCCCCTTTGAAAAACGAGACGATTCGGGTGTGGAGCATGGGATGCTCATCTGGCCAGGAACCCTATTCTATTGCGATGACACTTGCCGACGCGCTGGGCGGAAACCCTGGAAAAAAGAGACTTATAATATATGCAACAGACATTGACGCAGAGGCACTGAGCACCGCGAAAAAAGGGGTTTACAAAGACATCACAGGCATCCCGGAAAAACTCATCCGCAGGTATCTTTCAAAAAGCCCCAATGAATCTTTTAAAATTAAAGCTGAACTGCAAAACCTGATATCCTTCACCCGCCACGACATCTTCTCAGACCCGCCGCTTACAAACATGGACGCCCTCTTCTGCCGAAACACAATGATATATTTCAACAAAGAAGCTAAGAAAGATTTATATCGCTTGTTTAACAAATCCCTAGCCGTTGGCGGATACCTGATCATGGGAAAAGCCGAATCCTTTCTAAACCACAGGGACTACGGCTTCCACGTTGTGAGCGGGAGAAACCACATATTCAAAAAAACAGAGGAAATGATATCGTGAAAAAAATTGACAGCCTTACAATCGACGCGATTAAAGAAGTGTCAAACATCGCCGCAGGCCATCTATCAGAGGTTGTAAGCCAGCTAACAGGAAAGGAGATGTCCCTCTCAGTTCCTGATTCAAATATTGTGAATGTAAAAGACGCAGCAGACACCGTTGGCGGGAAAGGAGCCACCATTGTTGTAGGATATATGAACGTCTTCGGAGATGTTACAGGAAGCATGGTCTTTCTCATGCCTAAAAAAGACGCAATCAAACTGACAACACTTATTCTTGACACCGATGTAAGCCCGCTCATGTTTCCATCTGCACTTGAAAAAGACGCGCTTCGCGAGCTTGTGACAATCACGGGCGGAGCATTTCTAAGCGCGATTACCCAGTTCCTCGGAGTATACTTCGCACCCACATCACCGGTTATCAGCAGCTTCGGCGCATTCAACCTCCTCAATTTTCTGAAAACACGGGGCGGGGCCATGGAGGAATACGAGAGCCGTGACATCGTACTTGTATCAATAAAATACCGTGTTGAAGAAACCGAGACAGAGGGCGAGATACTCATGCTTGTGGGACCCACAATCCTCGACTACCTAAGCAGAGAAATAGCAGGCAACGAACAATAAACATGTCTGACGAAATCAATGCTATCGTAATCGATGCCCTCAAAGAAATATCAAACATCGCAACGGCAAGCCTCTCCACAGTTATAAGCCAGCTCACAGGCGAGGAAATAAGCATATCCGTCCCCCTGGCGCAGATCCTAAACTTCACAGAGATAACAAACAACATGCCTGTAATGGACACAACAATATTCACAGGATACACACCCATCACTGGCGAAATAAGTGGAAGTATCGTCACATTCCTGACACGGGAAGACGCAATCAAACTCGTAGAAATCACACTGGGACAAAAAGCCAACACCTCAAACTTCCCAACACCAGAGGAAAAAGAAGCACTCACAGAACTCATAAAAATCAGCAGCAACACCTACACAAACTCAATAAACACATTCACACAGACAAACCTAACACCTAAAGAACCGGAAACAGACATCTTCGAAGAATCAAAACTCCTAAGATTCCTTAAAGACAGAACAAAGGAAGACTATGCAACCAAAAAAATCGTGGGCGTAGCAATCACCTTTACAATAGACTACACAAACATAGAAGGCACAATCATAATGCTACTCGGCCCAAACATACTCGACCACATAAAAACAGAACTAACAGAAAACAACTAACCAACCCCCCCCCGCACAAAAAACGATACACCCACAACCTTTATAACCCGACACAGACACAACCACAAAAAAAACACCAGGGCTCGTAGCTCAGACTGGAAGAGTACTCCCTTGGCATGGGAGAAGCCCCGGGTTCAAATCCCGGCGAGTCCACTTTTCAATATTGATTTGAACCCAATTTGCAGTTTTATCGGGTAGGGCGCTAGGGCGTTTCAGTCCTGCGCAGTGGTTCAAATCCCGGCGAGTCCATTGCACTTTTTTTGAGAAGAAAACCTGCGCTAAAAGAAACCCAAATTTTGCTTGTGCAAAATCCTCCAATAAAAGTGAAGATATAATTATCGCGCGACACCGCTGAAAAATCAATCGAACATGTTTTTGTTCGATTGTGGGCAATACTTTTTCCGGCCGCGCTTTTGCGGCGGTTTAGCGGACAGCGACAAACGGCGGAAAAGGGTGGATTGGACTAGCCTGCCCCTCTATAGCGATAAATGCCCTTTGGGCAGTACGGCTACAGCTGTGAGGGATTTTTCTGCCTGGTCTCGAACAAGGAGTTGACACTACAGGAAGCCCTCGGAACTTACAGGCAAAAAAACTCCATCGAAAAGATATTCCACTCGCTTAAAAACGACTGGACGAAACACAGCATCTACGGTGCATGGGTCATCGGATTTCTAGCTCAACTCTTCAATATCACTCGTGCCTTTTGAGCACCGATGAATTGAAGTGTGCGTCACCAAAATCCATCAAAAAAGGGT
>BDTI01000042.1 GCA_002923215.1 archaeon BMS3Abin16
AACACGAGCCGCACTAGACATGCTTCGACCCTGATCAATCTCCCGGACAATCCAACGCACCTTCCGATTATTTAACTTCCTCATAAGAGAAGTAGCAGAAAGTGTTAAATTATTTCGGGATACTACAACCCTGCAGGCTTTGCACCTATAATCACTTTTTTAGGTGAATAAAAGTGCAGACTCGTTATTTTAGGTGCAGGATACTGTAATGTTATTTGACCTATTTT
Source organism: archaeon BMS3Abin16 (assembly GCA_002923215.1). GTDB lineage: Archaea > Hydrothermarchaeota > Hydrothermarchaeia > Hydrothermarchaeales > SZUA-236 > SZUA-236. The sequence goes on from BDTI01000042.1 coordinate 228, forward strand.
GCGATTGTGTATTTTTCCCACCAGATTGAGTAATCCTTTTTTTCTTCAGGTATTTGTTTCCACGCCAAGTATATTATTCCCCATCCAATAATCAACCCTGTGAGACCCATATAATACCCCATCAAAGTAAGAGTCAAGAAAGTAATTAATCCAGTTTGTCTATTGTGTGTTACCCTAGAAACTGTGTATCCTGCCATCAAAGATGAGTAGACTATTGCTCCAATTATCCACTTCAGCCTATTATATGTATCTCCCTCCTTTTCTGGACGAACCACCAAAAAGAATAATGCAACGGAAAGAATAATGAAAACAAGTATCTTATTTTCTAGCCCAACCATCTATTAAAATTACAATCATTCTTATTAAATCTTCACCAACAGAACTTAGGTGCATACAATAATAAATAGAAGTAAATTCATTTATTAATCATGGGCAAAGGAAAAGGCTCTGGGGGCGGAAAGGGTCGTAGTAACCCTTTGTACCCTAGCACAACTGGAGAAAAGTCCGGTAAAGGTGGAGGCAACGCACCAAAGGGCAAGTAGAAATTAAAAAGTGAAGTCTGGTTTTATACCGAGTTCATGCATCTCGTGGATTAAGACCACGATGTTATGAGCTATCGCCTTGCAAAGTAGCTCATTTTTCTGAGCAATAAAGTTCTTAGACTTCAGTTTATCCCCAAACTTCATCTTCATCATGTGGAAAGTGGTTTCAACATTGCTTCTCTTGTCCAACAATCCCACGAAGCTAGAAGAAAGGCAAACGAATTATTGGAAGAAGCTAAAAGAAAAGTCGAAGAAGAGATTGAAAGAACAACTTATCAAAAGCAAACTTTAGGAGCAAAGCCCACCTAAACATAACCTTTATAAAGGGGCAGTGTCAACAGAGGATTTAGAAAGTTTGAATGAAATATGGAGTATAGAATCGGGTGATTGTTTTTTGTGTTTGTTTTTATCTATAATCAAATTAAGGGGGGGTGAAAAGTATGGTTACCGGTACTGTGAAATTTTATAACAGGATTAAGAGTTTTGGCTTTATCAATCAGGATGAAGGCGAAGATGTCTTCGTTCACGAATCAGGCATTGTTGAAGGACCTATTTCTGACAACGATCGAGTAGAGTTTGATGTCGAAAAAGGAGACAAAGGTCTCAAGGCTGTCAACGTGAAAAAGGTTGACGGCTGATTTTTCCGGCCACAAAATAGGAGGGGTTTATTTTTTTTATTGCACTAGGGATTTGACTTTAGGTGTAACTTCCTGACTTTAGGTGCAAGATGGACTTTAGGTGCAAGATGGACTTTAGGTGCAAAGCCGACCCGGTGGGTTGTCTCAAAATTCCAATAGAAATAGAAACCACTTTTTGGCGGGGAGCTTTGGGGAAGCCTAGATTTCCACAAACACCGAGTTATCTGGTTTTTTCGAGCTTTATCTTCCAAAGAAAATGATAAAAGGGTGCAAGAAGGCCAAAACCAAAGATTAGATCGTCAACTAACTCTCTGTTGAAAAGGCGTTTATCGATCTTTCTATTGCAAGCCGTATAAAGGTTTCTTCTCTGATACCAATCTTGGATTTCCTCAGGCATATTCTCATCAAATAATATCTTTTTATATTTCTCCCCTTCCACGACAAAAATCTCTTGTTTCGAATAGAAGGAAATTGCCTCTAGAAATTCTTTTGGCCTTTTGTCGATCATCTCCCTGAATCTATACATCGTATCTGGTGAAGCAGCATAAAGTCCCATCCCATAGCGGTATGAATCCAGCGAGATTTCAAAAAAATAAGCTGGAGCATCCCTCCAGTCTTTGCCCGGTCGTTTAAAGGTGATCCACATCGTGCTTTTAAAAAGTGATTTGTCCTTGGAAAACCGTGTATCACGATAAATCCTTGAAATCGTCTTATTTACAGCAGGACGAGTCTCAAAATAGGGGTCAATAGTCAGCATAAAACTGCCCAAGTCTGTGACTAAATTCTTTAAAGGCTCCAGTAAATATTTCTGATAATCCGGCTTATGCGCTTCAAACCAGGCTTTGTTGTTATTTGCGTTAAGGTCGCTTAAGAAGTCTAATGTCTCCGGGGAAAAGCCGCTAAAGCCCATCTCTTTTTGGGTGGTTACACTTTTATCCATCCAGCACCTTTCTCCTCTTTGATCTGTTTCGATTTAATCGACTTTTAGAAAGATTTTTACACTCCGGCCAAGGAAGGTCAAAGACCGCTCCACGGAATTGATACAAAACGCATCTATCCACTTCACCCCCGCTTATCATGTTTAGCCGTTCATATAATTCTTCAGGATCCGATCTCCCCATCTGTTCAGGAGTTTTGACCCCAATCGAGTAGAGTTTTTCCGCTGTGATGCGGCCTATGTTACGCAGGGTTTGTAAGCGTCTGATCGATTCTGATTTCCCATGTAACTCGCTCGTTTTTCCCACAACTCTAATTCTCATCTAAAAAGGATATAAATCTATCTTTTCTATAAATCTATATACATTATGCCGCTCAGCACAGGTTTCAAAAAAAGAGAAGTGTGCAGTACTGGCAAAGCTTTAGCCGAGTCCTATATCTTTTACGTGGTTAATCTAATAGCATTGAAATATGGCGATTGTGGGGATTACAGCGCTTGTACCGCCTGAGATCGTGTATGCGAGCGGGAATATTCCAGTTGACATCAATAATTTCGTTCCCAGATCAGGTGTTGTTCCCAGGGACAAGCTCTGCGCCTGGACTGCGCTTTGGCGGGATCTCACACTCATGGGACGTATCAAGCTTGACAAGCTCGTGGTCGTTGCCGGCGGGGACTGTAACAACGCCCTTGTAGACGGCGAGAAAATCGAGCTTTCCGGTGTTGACACCCATTATTTCACCTATCCCTTTGACGGCTCAGCCAAGATCATGCGCCATGAGATTGATAAGCTTGTTGAATTTCTTGGTGGAGAGCTTGATGAAAGTGTTTTTAACCGGGTGACTGAGCTGAAGAGTGCTGCGACCGCTGTTGATTCTGAACGGGTGTCAATGCATATTAATTCTCAGGATGCATTTGAGATCATGGTTTCTGGAAGCGATCTTGCCGGCAGCCTGGAGGATTACAGGAAAATGATAGACTCGGTGGTAAAAAAAAGGGTGGACTGTGATTTTCGCCTCGCACTTTTAGGAACCCCGCCGATATATGACGGATTCCACGAGTTTCTTGATTCACTGGGCCTGCACATCGTCTATGATGAGATGCCCTATGAATTTCTGCGCCTACGCGGAGACACTGTTAAAAGTATTTCTGAAAGCTACGCCGACTACAGCTTTGCCCGAAACATCACCCATCGAATTAAACTCCTGAAGTCTGAGCTGAAACAAAGGGGTGTGGAAGGGATAATTCATTTTCATCAGTTCGCCTGCCACCACAAGCTTGAAGACCCGATCCTACGTGAAGCCCTCTGTGCAGAAGGATATCCATTTATCACAATCGAGGCTGACCTGCCGTCGAAAACCCCGCAGCAAACAAGGCTTCGAATCGAAGCGTTTAAAGAAAGGCTGGGTGATCTCTAATGACACTCTTTGGCTTTGACGTAGGGTCTAGGGCTGCCAAGTGCTTTAACAGCGACACTGGCGAGGTTGAAATTGTTGATTCCCATGATTGGCGAAGCATCCTGCCAGATGGACATGAGATAATCTCCACCGGCTACTTTCGAAAGGAGGTTCCAAATATCTTTAACCTCACCGAGATAACCGCCGCAATCTACGGCGTCTCCTACCTACTAGATCAGGAGGTGGATGTGATACTTGACATCGGCGGGCAGGATACAAAGGTAATCGACACAACGACAAACGAGTTTCGGATGAATGACCGCTGCTCAGCCGGAACAGGCACATTTCTGGAGTTTATCGCAGGATATCTGGGCCTCACACTCGCTGAGATGGGGAGGCTTCACTTTCAGGCAAAATGTGCGGCAGAGATAAATTCTACCTGCTCAGTCTTCGCCCACACCGAGGCTATTTCGCGGCTTGTGGAAGGACATTCGAAGGCCGAGGTTGTAAAGGGGATTCATCTTGCCTTTGCACGTAAAATCGCTCAGATGATGCCGCCTGACAGCTACACAATCGCGCTCATCGGCGGAACCGCAAAAAACCCTGGAGTAGTTGACGCGTTCTCAAATGTGCTTGAAGCGAAAATAATCGTCCCTGAAAACCCGCAGATCGTAAACGCCGTGGGTGCAGTGCAATATTTTATGCAAAAAGGTTTATAGCTTTTTTATTATTCCGTCGAGCTTATCCAGTGTGTGGGAAAACTCAATGATATATTGAGGTGAGTATCTGAGCACGTCCTTTGTGCTGAGAATGCCACTGAGCTTCCCATTATCTGTTACTGCGAGGCGCTTAATTCCTTTTTCATTCATCACACCAGCAGCCTCAATAATATCCATCTCCGAATCAACAGATATCAGTTCTTTACTCACAAGCTCAGATATCTTGGTCTTGGGGCTGAGCTTTTTAGCAACCGCTTTTACAACGTCGCCGCCTGTAACAAGCCCCATGGGATTTCCGATCTTATTGTTTACAATGATTGTGCGCGTGTCTTCTTCAACCATGAGCTTAGCCGCATCTTCAATCGTGCTGTCAACACCAAGGATTGAAACACTTTTTCGCATAGCCTCTTTAACAGGTGGAAGCTTCATCCCCTTACTCACCCTCTTCAAGCTTGATTTCACTAAGCCGGCGTTTAAGCTGCGCCATCTCAGACTTGGCACTGTCAATATCCCGCACAACATGGGTTATGTAGCTTAGGAAGTAGATGAAGTATCCGATGAAAATCGTGTCCATCACAATGGCAAAATCGATTCCGGTAACCTCAAAGTCCATGAACGATACTACCTTGTCAAGTATGAATATGAATGTGAGCAGCAGCAGCCGTCTCCACCACTCGGAAAGCTGGCTGTAAAACCTCATGTATCGCACTGCAAGAAGCGCCAGTAAAAAACCTAAAAAGATGTTTATTAATTCTAATATATCGTTAACCGTTAGCTCTACCATAAGCCCATCACCACTACAATAGTCTCTCTGAGCGTATATAAATCTGATGTAAACAGTTCTGATTTTTTTACATTTCACTGAGCTGTTTTATTCCGAGCAAATCCATCACCGAACCCTGGACAGTTGTAAATGCCTCGACCAATGCGAGTCTGAAACCCTCTTTTTCGCTGCCAAGCACCTTCGCCGACATGTAAAAACTGTGAAAAGCGTTTGAAAGATCGATTGCGTAACCAGCCATGATCGATGCCTTGCGAGAATCCGCCGCATCGTTTACAACCTCTGGAAAGCGTGAAAGAGTTTTGACCAGCCGCTTCTCCTCATCGCCAAGTGTTTCAGAAGCAGTCGCTTTTTCAACACCCTCTGCTTTAGAAAGTATCTTTTTCGCCCGTGCAAAGGCATACTGCACAAACGGCGCGCCCTGCCGCTCAAAATCAAGGGCCTCATCCCACTTGAAAACCATGGATTTTTCAGGCGCAATACGGACGATGTTAAAACGCACCGCGCTCACGCCGATGTCCTCAGCAATCCCCCGGGCGTCTGTTTCATCCATCCCGGTTCTGCGCAACTCTATCTCTTCAAAGGCTTTTTCCACTGTTTCATCGACAAGCTCGTCAGCAGATATGAACACACCTTTTCGAGTGGACATCCCTCCCTGCGGAAGCGAGATAAACTCATGGATGATAAACTCAGGTGCCGGAAGCCCTAGTATGTCCAGTCCCGCTGTAAGCTGCATCGACACAAGCTTGTGATCCGCACCCCACACATTCACAGCGCGGCCAAGGCTCATCTTCCAGGCGTGATGCGCAAGGTCCCTTGCGATATAAAGCGAGGTCCCGTCACCCCTGACAATAACCATGTCTTTTTCAATCCCATATTTTGTAAGATCAATGAGAAGCGCGCCCTCTTCTCTCTTCGCGAAACCTGATTTTGAAAGACGTTCAATCACAGATTCAACCGAGCCGTCAAGCACAAAACGGCTTTCCCAGACAAACTTGTCATGATGTATTCCAAGCCTGCTAAGGGTCTGCTTAATCCCTGTGAGACAGTATTCAACGGCCTCTTCAAACTCAGCTACCGCTTTGGTCTCACGTGCCTCATATCGGGTGAGTATCTCTGACACTTCAAAGTCAAGGCCCTGCTCTTCAATCTCACTACTCGCCCGGATATATATCTTGGCTGTCGCATGGTCTGCTTTACCCTCTGGAGTTCCATATCTGCGTCTGCCCCAGACAACCTTTGCAGCCTGCTTACCCATGTCATTCAGATAATAATGAACCTCCACATCAAATCCTGCGAATCTGAGTATCCGGGCCAGTGTGTCACCGATTACAGCGTTACGCAGATGGCCGATGTGCAAGGGTCCGTCAGGGTTTGCCGAGGTATGTTCAACAATCACCTTCTCCCTTTTTTTCCCTCTGCCAAAGTCCTGCCCGATGCCCTCTAAAAACTCTTTTACAAAGACTGTGTAATTAATGTAGAAATTTATGTATCCAGCCTCGGCTTGCACATCTGCAATAAGCCCAGTGGGCTTGATTTTTGGTGCTAGCATCTCAGCGATTTCGGCGGGCTGTTTTTTCAGCGTCTTCGCAAGTTGGAAGCACACATTTGTTGAGAGGTCGCCGAAACGCGGGACCGTGGGAATAGTAAACACAGGGTCAACCAGAATACCCTCTCGTTCAGCGAGCGCCAGGAGTTTCTCCTCCGCTTCTCTGCGAAACTTTCCAAACATAGATTGATGAAAAAGCAACTGGCTTATTAAAGCTTTTGAATAGGGCGGAGCTACTTTTCGCCTGCCTCTTTGTCGATTACAACTCGAAGTGGATTTTTGAATGAGAACTTGCTGCCAGACAGTTCCTTGCAGCGGCCACTCTTCACTGCCTGGCGCGTCTCTCGAAGCGGCCGCCAGAAGTCAACGATGAAAAGCGCGATGAAAAGCGCGAAAGCCGCTGTTATGTGCGGCGCGTAGCTGGGGTGAAGCAAAAAAACTCCGGCAAGCGCGGCGGCGAAGGCAATGTAAAAAAGTGGGAAATAAGTGTAGACAATGACTATTTCACCCTCACTTTCACGCATCTCATGAAAAATCCCCATATACCTATAAATGGTGCAATCAACATATAAAAAATTTCACATCCACAGCATCATCCGGGTCTGAACCGAAGTATCGCGGCAATCCCGCCGAAGGCCATGAGCTGCGCACCCTCCTCAGTCTCAGTTGAAATAACTTCAATCGTCCCGCCTTTTTCTGAAACACGCTCGGCAAGCTCTTCAATCGAACTTTTATGTTCAACTATTTCAAGGGCAGGGTCACCGCAACTCTCGCAGCTCTTCTTCGAAAGCCCCTCCTCAAATTGAGGGAGGTCTTTAACGGTTTTATCCTCGGCTGCCCCGCATGACCGGCAGACTGTGCGAACCCTGAAAGACTCCTGCGCCTCAGACACAAGCAGCGTTTCCACAGCACCCATGTCGATAAGCCCGCGAACCTCCACGTCCCCGTATCCCGCAAGCCCCTTATCTTTAATCACCTCAGATAGAAAGGTTTGCATAAGCTTTTTTTCACGGTTAATATCCATGCCTTTAAACAGGTTTGACGCTGTGTCCACAAGCTCGGTGAGGCCGAATTCATTAGTATATGACACGTCAAAAACGTCGAGCAGCACCTTTCTCAACTCGTGATGCAGATACTCTTCTTTTACAAAGAAATCTTTGGTCGGCCCTGGCCCGCCGATGATAAATCCTTTGAGATCCGCCATGTTCAAAAAAACTTCTTCACAATGCCGTGCGATGCGAACGAAAAACTCGTGGGCAGCAATCTCTCGAAGCCTTGCATACCGTGCTTGACTTTGACCGCCTTTATGTGTTTTACCAGGCACATTCGATGTGAGTTTGACAAGGGATTCAATGTTTTTACCCTTTAAAATGCCCAGCGTCGCCTCCCTGCGATCCATTACAAGCAAGCCGAAGTTCCCGCGCTCAGCAAGCATATCCCGGATCGGGTCAAGGTAAAATTGTGAGTTACAGTGATAGCGATATGTAGTGAGAAGCTTTGGCGGCGTGATAATGTGAACCTCGATTTTGTCCTGCGTGCCCTTTGGAATCGTTCCCACAAGCAGGATTAAGCCTTTTTCACCGACACTCGGGATTATCTTCAGCCGCTGCATAATGGTTTCAAGAGCGGAGGTTACATTTTTCTTCGTGCGCTTAGACTTGATATTTGAGGCTTGAGAGTATTCATCGCGCATCTGCGACATTACATCGTCGAGGTTTTTGTCAGGCGGAATGTAGAGGCTTACAAGCTCTGTGCCCCGGCCGCGCTTACTCTCAAGCTCTTCAAGCTCCTTTTTCAAGAGATGCATTTCCATTGAGCTAACATCAGTCATGACACCATAGATACACGGCGGTGTTTTTAAATCTACTGTGAAAATAATTCACTCAGGGCTAGTCGCATTAATGGAAATTACAGCATATTACGACGATGAAATGTGGTAAGACTCTGAGCCACTATATTATTAAATCGAGTAGTTTTCTAGAAGATTCTTTCAAAATTTATTAAATAGTATAACAGTGATTGAATAGTAGGACACAGCCTAAATCCGGCTGTTTTGGGTGTAACAAAGGAGGTAGTGTGTAAGTTGAAACAACTAAAAAGTCGGGAAGAACACCCAAAAAGAAACAGACAAAACATTGCATTACTTCTAACACTGACTATACTACTCACAGTTGTTTTAAGCGGGTGTCTGGGGAGTGAGAAGCCGAGTGATGCTGAGAAGCAGTATTGGGGACATATCGATGAAGTCAGCAGACTGAGTGCTGAGTCTCAACGCTTGTGGGAGGTTATAATGAAAACCAAGATTACCGAATCCGGTGAACTCTTAAATCAGATGAAAGAAAATCATAAAAAGGCGTTAGTTCATGCACGCAAAGCAGTGGAGATTGCTCCAGATGAGCAAAGCAGGAATTACGCTTTTTATCTGTCCAAAGCATTAGAATATACTGTTCAGGTAGATGAAAAATATCTCGAGATGAAAAGGCTATACGAAAATGGAGATCGTGAAGGTGGTAAGGAAATTGAACGAAACGAATTGAATCCTTTACAAGAACTAGCCCTAGAAATGCTTGATGAAGCTGATAAATATAAGCCGAAGAGGAGGGGTTAAATTTAAAACCGTAAAACATTTTTTGGTAATCTTACTTTTTCTCTCAATTGTTTTGAGCGGGTGCCTGGGGAGTGAGAAGAAAAATGACAACCAATATATTGGTGATTCTTCTGACGTCGCAAAAGAAATGGTCCTTGCTTTCGAAAATCTCAAAAGAGCATCAAAGCTCGAAGAAGAATCCTATCAGGAAGAACGTAAGGATAACTATGAAAAGGCCATCAAGCTTACAAAAGAAGCAACGAAGTGGAATGAAGAGGCCTTAAATCACTTTTTATATGCCTCAAACAAAACAGTCGACCCCCTTGCTAATGAATTTATAGATTATTACCTAGAGGCTACTAAAAATTATATAAAAGCAGACGAAGCAATGATTAATAAATTTGAATTTAAAATCAAAGGAGATTTTGAAAGCGCTAAAAAGGCTTCAGAAGAGGCAAGGGAATTTTATCGAAACGGGGGGAAACTTCAAATTAAAGCGAAGGAACTTTCGGTCAAAATATAATCTCAGGAAGAGACCCTATGAAATGGATGAAAGTAGGGTTAACATTTCTTATATTAATGTTATTTTCCATTTTCATTGGTGAATGGAGATGTAATCAAGAATTGGCAGTAGGAATATAATTTTGATTATATTACAAACAATATGACATTTATTGCTGAATCCATTTTCACGTTGCGTAAGAATATAGTTAAATACTAATCAGGATAGGTAAGAATTGATTAGTATGTTAAAAAAAGTCAAAGTAACACTTCTCGATATTGAGGAAGGGCGGCCTGAAATCACGTTGACTGAAGCAGATGCTGAGGAGCTGGGCCTTCATGTAAAAGACCGTGTGCGGCTTAAAAGCGATGGCAAAATTGCTGTGGGAATAGTAAATATCGCGTCTAAAGACCTTGAGCCTGGGACGGTTTTAGTATCCCATGAGATCAGCGAGTTATGCCGGCTTGAAAGCGGGCAGACCGTTGAACTTGCGCCTGCGCGAAAACCCAGCAGTGTCGCATTCATCAAGAAGAAGATGGATAAGGAGACACTGTCGAAAGATGAGTTTTTAGCGATTGTAAAAGATGTTTTGGAAAACCGTCTTTCCGAAACCGAGATCGCAGCGTTCATCGCAGCACTCTATATCAATGAAATGACTATGGACGAGACTGAGGCGCTTACACGCACCCTTGCCGAGACCGGTGAGATCATCAACTTTGAAAAGAGAGGGATCTTTGACAAGCATAGCATCGGCGGTGTACCCGGAAACAAGGTAACCCTTCTTATCGTGCCCATCGTTGCAGCCGCGGGACTCACCATTCCCAAAACCTCGTCGCGGGCGATTACCTCAGCTTCAGGTACAGCAGACACAATGGAAGTCCTTGCACCTGTAACATTCAATGCAGAGAAGATAGTTGAGATCGTAAATCATGTGAACGGGATTATCTGCTGGGGCGGAGGAGTAAATCTTGCGCCTGCCGACGACCTCTTCATCAAAGTTGAGCATCCCCTGGCGCTGGACCCGCATAACCTGGCGCTCTGCTCGGTAATGGCGAAAAAGATCGCCACAGGCACGAAATTTTTGGTAATCGACCTGCCCATGGGCAACGGGACCAAGATAAAAAACATTGATGAGGCTGAGAAGTATGCAATAGACTTTATCGAGCTTGGAAAACGGATTGGAATAAAGACAGAGTGCCTGGTAACATATGGTGATAAGCCTGTGGGCCGGGCTGTTGGCCCAGTACTGGAGGCGCAGGAAGCCCTGCGTGCCCTTGAAGGTGAAGGTCCGTCAAGCCTCATTGAAAAATCCACAGGCATTGCAGGCGTACTCCTCGAGGCAGGGGGCATTGCACGCAAGGGAGAGGGGAAGAAAAAGGCCCTCAAGTTGTTAAAGTCAGGTGCGGCTCTAAAGAAAATGAAGGAGATCATCGCAGCTCAGGGTGGAGACCCAAATGTTACCTCAAATGACCTAAAACCTGGGAGGTACAAGGCACAGATAAAAGCTGAAAGCGATGGATATATTGTCGGGGTCCATAACAAGGCGGTTGTGGATATTGCCCGTGCTGCGGGCGCGCCGAGGGATAAGGGTGCAGGGCTACTTCTTTTGAAGAGCAAAGGCTACAGCGTGCATGCAGGCGACATCCTTTTCGAGGTTTACTCTGATTCGAAATATAAGCTTGATGAGGCTGTGAAGCTTGCGCGCCAGCACAGTCCGATTGCAATCGAGGGGATGCTTATTGAAAGGATCCCCTCTTACAGCGTGCTTGAAACCTCTAAAGAGTAGGACAAGAGTGTCGGCTCGCTGCTTCCTGAATTCTCCATAGACTAGAGGGGGTTAAGCTTTTTCTAGAATGAGGCCTATAAAGTATATGTGGTGAGTTAAAGAGTGGCTGACAGGATAGATACAGGGTTTGAGATGGAGGCAGTAAAGTTTCAAAGACTCATGCAGGGAGTTGTCCTGTTAACAGCCCTGTTTTTCAAATCCATGCTTCTTGTATACTTCATGATTTTGATAATGGTTGCGGGAATTATCTTCACAGCAAAACATGCCCCCTTCGCCGTGACATATAAAAAATTGGCAAAGTCGAGTGAAACCTCAAAGACTATCGAGGGAGGGCTTGACCTATCTGCCGAGCGATTCGCCTGCAGCCTTGGGACTTCCTTTCTCCTTCTCGCAGCTGCTTTAAACTACTATAACTATGAGGGTCTTGCATGGGTAGTTGTGGGGGTTGTGACAGCGCTTTCACTTCTCGCGGGGACTGTTGGCTTCTGCCTGGGCAGCGCAATATACTACGGGATTAAAGGAAAATTAACATGGTAGAGCAAGATACAGAGGGCTACAACAAAAACTGCCTGATAACAAGAAACACTAAAAGAGGCGTATATGCCAGATGCAAGTACTGCAGGTTAACAATTAACCGGTGCTTCGGGATGCAGGCAAATGCAATAATCTTCATTATCATCGTTTTGGTTCTGATTCTGGTCTCAGTCTACAATACACTTTTTGTGAAGATAGCAGGGCTTTTGATAATCATCGCATTGATACTGCTTGCAAAGGTCATCGATAAAGAGACGAACGCCCTGTTTTTCAGCCAGCATAAACTGGAGGGACGCTCAAAAGATTTAGAGCAAGAAAACATGAGCCGCCGGCAGACTGAGGAGGCGCTGAGAAAATCCCATGAAGCGCTTCTCACAGTTTTGGACAGCCTGGACGCCGCTGTTTATGTTGCGGATATGGACACCTATGAAATCCTGTTCGTGAACAAGTATCTTAGCAAAATCTTTGGCGATGTAGTCGGGAAAATCTGCTGGCAAACCCTTCAGACAGATCAATCAGGCCCCTGCAGTTTCTGCACAAACAAGAAATTGCTTAATGCCGACGGCGAGCCGACTGGAGTATATCTCTGGGAATTTCAGAATACTGTAACCGGCCGGTGGTATGAGATCAGGGATAGAGCGATCAAGTGGGTGGACGGCCGAACCGTTCGACTGGAAATCGCTACAGATATCACCGAGCGCAAGCGGACTGAGGAAGAGGTCCAGCGAAGAGTGAAAGAGCTGGAGTTTATAAGAGACATCAACATCGCCCTGAATACAGATGTAGATGTGGAAAAGGTCATCCAGATGATTACAGACGGCATGACCTCTACTCTAGGCTATGATGCAAGTGCAGTCTATCTCATTGACTCTGACAAGAGACACCTTATCCTCCACGCTTATTCCTCGGACAAAGGTATCGTCAAAAAAATAGAAGAAGTCGCTGGAATAAATATCCAGGGATTTAAAGCCCCCATTATAAAGGGCAACATTATCTCAAGGATAATTGAAACCCAGAAGCCGGTGCTCACAGAGGACATCGCAGGTGTTGTCAGGGAGAACACCGACAGCAAGCTCTTAAAAAGACTTGCGCCACAGATTGCAAAGTTCTCACGTTTAAAGTCAGGGGTGGGCGCACCCCTCATCTCCTCGGAAGGCGTCATCGGGATTATAGGTGTTGGAAGCACGACGGTTCTTTCAGAGGAAGACGCTCAGAGGCTCACCTTATTCGGAAACTGGGCGGCCCTGGCTATTGAAAAAGCAAAAAATGTGAGACGCCTTGAAGGGGCCTATGATGAGCTCAGACAGTCTAACAGGCTCAAAGACCTGTTCATTGACATCATGACCCACGACCTTCTCAACCCAGCGGGTGTGAGCATGAACATGACAAAGATGATGTTGGATGAGGAAAAAGACAGGGATAAAAAAGAATCCCTTCAAATTATTCTTAGAAGCGCTGAGCGGATGATTGTCCTGATACAAAATGCATCCATCCTTGCGAAGCTGGGATCAGGGGGAGAACTGAAATTCGAGGAAGTGGACTTGAGCGCTATCTTGAGAAATGCTGCTAAAGAAATGACTTCTCTTGCTGATGAAAAGAAGATGAAGATAAAATTACCGGCAAAAAAAGGGTTTAAAGCATTTGTCAATCCATTGATCCAGGATGTCTTTTCAAATCTTTTAAGTAATGCCATAAAGTATGGGCCAGAAAAATCTGAGGTCGTTGCAAAAATTGAAGAGGCAGGTCCCAACTGGAAGATATCAATAGCTGACAATGGCCCAGGGATTCCTGATGAACATAAAGAGGCGGTTTTTGACCGGTTTAAACGGATTCAAAAAGGACCGGTTAAAGGTTCAGGTCTCGGCCTTACAATAGTAAAAAGAGTTGTTGAACTGCATAAAGGTAAGGCGTGGGTTGAGAACAATCCTAAAGGCGGGAGCATCTTCATAGTTGAGATTCCGAAGAAACAATAAATCTCCAGACTGTGCCCTGCCTGCGATCCTCAATAGAGATACCAAGGCTTAACAGCCGTTCACGGATATTATCTGAAGCCTCATAGTCCTTTTTCTCCCTGAAACCCACCCTTATCTGTATTATCTCTTCGATAAGCCCTTTTACAAGCTCAGGAGCCTCCTCTTTAAAGGAAAGACCTAAGACACCTGTAAGCTCTCTCAATATTTCCAGCGCATCCTCCAGGTCTGCTTTCCCCGGGTTTTCCGCGACATATGCGTTTATCTCTCTTGTGAAGGTAAAGAGAGTTGCAATCGCACCTGGAATGTTGAAATCATCGCAAAGCGCCTGGAGAAAATCTTTCTTTGCAGAGTTGATCTTCCCTCGAAAGCTATCATCCCCTTTGTTGGATGCATATGTCATTGCATTTTTTATGTTGAAAATCGTTGTCTGAATCCTCTTAAGGCCCTTGTTTGCATCTTCGAGGGCTCGCTCTGAAAAATCCAGGGGGTGTCTATAGTGGGCGGAGAGTAGGAAGAACCTGAGAGCATGGGGGTCATGCCGCGTCAGGAGCTCGCGTATGGTGATGAAGTTTCCAAGTGACTTGGACATCTTCTGCCCCTCCACTGTGACAAGCCCATTGTGAAGCCAGTATCTTACAAAAGGTCTTCCAGAATAGGACTCGGACTGGGCGATCTCATTCTCGTGGTGCGGGAATATCAGGTCCTGCCCGCCGCCATGTATATCCAGTGTAGACCCTAACAGTTCCATTGACATGACAGAACACTCGATGTGCCAGCCCGGCCTGCCCTCACCCCACGGGCTCGGCCATGATATCTCATCGGGCTTTGCCTTCTTCCAAAGCGCAAAGTCAAGGGGGCTGCGTTTCTTCTCATCTAATCTTATCCTTGCTCCGGCCTTCAACTCTTCGATAGGCTGAGCCGAAAGCTTTCCATAATCCTTCTTCTTTGAGACATCAAGATAAACATCCCCATCTACTTCATAGGCAACTCCCTTCTCAATCAAAGCCGCAACCATATGGATTATCTCAGGAATCTTCTCAGAAACACAGGGGTAACTATCAGCCCTCTTCACACCCAAGGCATCCATGTCCTTAAAGTACTCGCCGATATATCTCTGGGAAAGGGCGAGCGGGTCTATCCCCTCCTTCTTCGCCCGCGCTATTATCTTGTCATCAACATCAGTGAAGTTCTGCACATAAGTTACCTTATAGCCGAGATATTCGAAAACACGGCGGATCACATCAAATGCCACATAAGAACGTGCATGCCCCACATGGCTCAGATCATAAGGTGTGACGCCGCACACATAGATCTTCACCTTTCCCTTCTCCAGCGGGATGAACACTTCTTTTCTGCGCGCCTGCGTGTTATATATCTTCAAGACCATAGGGATAGTGTCTATGCATTGTAGATAAAAAATGTTCTGATTAATCTGGCAGAAAAGATGAGTGCTTGGGATACATGGTAGATTCAAAGGCATGTCAGGTCTAAACAAAG
>BDTI01000043.1 GCA_002923215.1 archaeon BMS3Abin16
CAAGGGCCCAGAAAACCTTTGTAATCCGAAGCGTGTTCTGCGTCACAGGCTCAGAGAAATCACCGCCCGGCGGCGACACAGCGCCGATCATGGTAAGGCTTCCCTCACGGCCATCGCCCCCCAAAGCTGTGACCCTGCCGGCCCGCTCATAAAACTCGGCGAGACGCGAGGCAAGATAAGCTGGATATCCTTCTTCACCAGGCATCTCCTCAAGACGACCGGATATCTCACGCATAGCCTCAGCCCACCGAGATGTGGAATCAGCCATGAGCGCAACGTTGTAGCCCATGTCACGATAATACTCGGCGATAGTAGCCCCAGTATAAATCGATGCGTCACGAGCCGCCACAGGCATGTTCGAGGTGTTTGCGATTAGAACTGTTCGCTCCATCAGGGATTTACCGGTCTTCGGGTCTTCAAGATGAGGAAACTCCTCTAGAACCTCTGTCATCTCGTTTCCGCGCTCGCCGCAGCCCACATAAATAATTACATCGGCGTCAGCCCACTTGGCAAGCTGATGTTGACTCACAGTCTTGCCAGCGCCGAATGGACCGGGAATCGCGGCCGTACCGCCCTTAGCAAGAGGGAAGAATGTGTCAAAAATCCGCTGACCCGAAAGCAATGGAACAGTGGGATCCAATTTTTCAGCATAGGGCCGGCCGATTCGCACAGGCCACTTCTGCAGCATGGAAATCTCTTCCTCACCAGCCTCAGTTTTAAGGGTGGCAATCGTCTCCTCAATAGTGTAATCGCCGGACTTGGCAACGCTTTTGACCTCACCCGAAATACCTGGCGGAACCATAACCTTGTGGGTGATAATCTCTGTTTCCGGGACCTCACCCAGAATGTCGCCAGACTCAACTTTATCGCCTTTCTTCACAAGAGGCGTAAAACTCCATTTCTCGGTTCTCGAAAGACTTGGCACATCCACACCGCGCTCAATAAAATCACCGGTCACCTCCTTTATCTTTTCCAGAGGACGCTGAATACCGTCATAGATCATCCCAAGAAGACCCGGACCAAGCTCAACAGAAAGCGCGGCACCAGAGCCCTCCACCACTCCACCAGGCTTCATGCCAACAGTTTCTTCATAAACCTGGATAACCGCTTTATCCTCTTCAAGCTCGATGATCTCACCGATAAGCCTCTCATCCCCAACCCTAACCACTTCATACATCTGCGAACCCTTCATGCCATCCGCAGTAATAACAGGACCAGCAATCTTTGAAATACTTCCTTTAACCAAGCCAATCACCTCAATATTTAATCTCAATTCCAACCGCTTTTTTCACAAGCGCTCTAATCGGATCAATCCGTTCGTCAAAAAAGCCCTTAGAATCAGGTATAGCAACGATCATGGGTGTAACCCTCTTTTCAGTAAGCCTTTTGATCTCCTCATCCAGTTCTTCATAAAGTTTTTCAGTAATAATAATCAGCCCGGCTTCCTTGTCTTTGAAAAGCTCTTTAAGGATTGGCAGCGCGTCTTTTCCATCCTCTGCTTCAAAGCCTTTGTTTACGCCTGCAAGCCGAAAGCCTGTTACTGTGGAGTGGTCTGCGATAACTGATATATTCATGTAAACAGCGCCTCGGCAACCTTTAGTCTGAGACTGGGCCTTAGAAGTTCAAGGCGGTTTTTAAATGTTGAATCGATCTCCACCTTTCCGCTTTTGCCCTTCACAATCACGCCAGGCCCGATAGCATCGGTTGAAACACTGATCTTTGTGTCAACGCTGGTTGCCGCTTTAACCTCTTTTTCAATAGCCTTAGCCGCCTTTGAAATCACTTTTTCATCAGCGTCTCGGACAATGACCTCAAGCTCACCGCCTCCAAGCTCAATACATGTGTCACGTGTAAGCGCTGTGAGAACATCTGCGTATCCTTTGCCTGCCGCAATCTTTTCAAGCTCAGATTCAGCCGCGTCAAAGGCTTTACGGATCAACCGTTCTTTAGACTCTAGAATTATTGTCCGAGCCTTAATATTTGATTCAGCAATGATTTTCTTACGTGTCTGATCAGAACTCTTCTCAGCCTCAGACACCAGCCGATCCCTTGCAGCCTCACCCTTGCGCCGGGATGCTTCAAGCTTCTCCCGCGACTCAGCTCTGGCATGCTCAATAATCTCAGCAGACTTGGCCTCAGCATCCTCAAGTATCTTAGAAGTTATTTTGTCAACATTATCCACCATCTCAAACACCACCGATTTTCAGGACCGAGTCAACAATGAGTTTCACACCAGAGTCAAGTTTTTTCTCAGCCGCCGCTTCAAGCTTGGCCGCTTTCTTCTCCTCAACAGAGATAATCCCTTTGGCATTTTTTTCACCCTCGCCTGTGGCAACGCCGATAAGCTCCTTGGCACGGGCCTTACCCTCAGCTTCAAGGTCAAGCACCATCTTGTGCCCATCGGAATCAGCCTTGTTTAGGATACTGGATGCCTCTGCCTTCGCGCTGTCGATAATCCCCTCTGCCTCATCTTCTGTTCTTCTTACAATTGTAAGTACGTCTTCTACCATGTTCATCCACCCTTTTCGAAAGGTTAGGTTGGAATTATACTCCTTCACTTTTTAAAGTTTGTGCCACATCAGAGTTTTGCAGACCTTTTTTTGAAAGACACTTTATCCCTTTGCCAACGCCGCCAACCCATCCAGAAAATAACTCCCAGGGCCACGCCCAATGTGTCCGCCCCAGCGTCAAAGATGCTCGCCGTTCTGCCTGGCACAAAAAACTGATGCAACTCGTCGGTCAAGCCATAGCCGACGCCCATGAACAAGGGGAGAAAAAAAGAGTTGTTTAAGGTGAGGTTCTTTGTCTTTGAAACAGCGCGTGCCAATAGAAACCCCAGGGGCAGATACTCACTGAGATGCAGAGAAAGCTGCATAGGATCTAGAAGGATGATTTCGCTGGGCACGCCTAGATAGGGCTGCGATGAAAGATAAAAAATGAATCCTGCATATGCTAGAACCAAAGCCCAGTAAAACATGTTCTTTCGGTAGGCCAGGAGATTTAAAAGCCTTTCTCACCAGGCAAACATCGTCATTTTGTCTTCAGTCTTCATTCCAAAAAGCTTTATTATCAACACTATCGATATCCCTCCATGGAGCTTGAAAGATTTCAACAGGAGATGGCCAAGCGCTTTGCAGAGTTTGATCGTGAGAGTGGCCCCTTTTTTCTTATGACTGTTCTCACCGCGGAGTTGGGCGAGCTTGCGGAGGCAGTGAAAAACGATGATCCCACTGGTGTTTCAGAGGAGCTTGCAGACCTGATTTTCACCGCCGTGTCGATTGCAAATATCTACGACCTCGACATTTCAAATGCGCTGGAAGAAAAATATCTGAACAAAACTTCAAAGGAAATTTCCAAAGGCTGGACCGAGCCCTATCTTGGGAAAAGGACAGATACACTGTAAATATAGTTAATTATAATAGCACCCTTACATCAACCCCCGAAAAAAGAAGTAGACAAAACGGATTCAGACGACTTTGACCTTCACTTTATGATATCCGTCGGCACCGTCTGGAAAGACACGGCGTGATACGACTGTGCCTTCTTTCTGGACTCTGCCAGATTCATCGGTTGCCCTCGCCGCAAGCAGATATTCACCCGCAGCCGGTATCTGGAGGAGTGATTCCCAGCTTTGAAATAGCAGTAAACTTTTGCGTTTCGTTTGTTAGGATTAAGTCTAAAGTGACGATTCCCTTTGCATTTGTAACATGTACCAGAGGAAAAGTAAAAAGAAGTCCAAATAAAACGGCACAAACCAGGAGAAAATTTCTAGTCATTTCCCTCCCATGACTCTAAAAAACTACCAGTGATATAACCAATTAAGACGCCAATTAGAATTGAAATAATGGGCCAAACAATAATCAATCCCACCGCCGGACCTAAAAGGGTCCTTGCAGATATAGAAGCAGGAAAGAACAATATATCATAAATTCCACTAATTTGAGTTATGGGTTTTGTCAGTTGGATTCCAAATCCGATAGTACTCACCAATCCCCATAACCCCCCAATCACGGCCCCCTTCTTCCACGCCTTCAACTTAGGTCACCCTCGTAATTTTTAATAAAAACTTCAGGATATAAAAGCTTGAGCCTCATTTGCAGACGTGATTTGAAATTAATCATACTCCAAACTCTGTTTCAAATAACCTTGACCTTTACTTTATGATATCCATCGGCTCCATCTGGAAATACTCGGCGTGATACGACTGTGCCTTCTTTCTGGATTCGGCCAGATTCATCGGTTGCCCGCACTGCAAGCAGGTATTCACCCGCAGCCTGTATCTGCCAGATATATGTCCAGAGCGTCCAGGCATACCGTGAAAGCGTGGGCTTAATAGATGCATCAGTCCAGGATTTACCGCCATCGGTTGAAACCTCAACCTCTGTGATTGGATGCTCTCCACCGAAGGCGATGCCCGATATTTCATAGCCTCGGCCTGTGATCAAGCCGCCACCCTTTGGCATGTCGATACGTGAAGTGACTTTGATTATGCCCTCTTCATTCCAGCCACGTTTCCCCCAGTAACCCCGCACATCCTCAGAGGTGACCTCGATACGCTCAATCCACTTCACATTTTTAATCCCATAACGTCCGGGGACAACGGCCCGCAGCGGGTAGCCGTGCGCCTCTGGAAGCAGATCGCCGTTCATCTCATAGACTAGCCGCGTGTCCGGGTGCAGCGCTTTTTCAACTGGAAAGCTGTCCACGTATCCGTCAGCGCCATATAGCACAAGCTCGCGGGCATCCTCCTTCAGCCCCGCAGTTTCCAAAAGATCCCGGAGCCGAATCCCCCTCCACTGGGCGTTTCCAATGAGATCGCCGCCAATCCCGTTTCCAATGCAGATAAGCGTGTTGTAATCAGAGGTCTCCGCGTAGGCTTTGACGTCGTCCAGATTCAGGCTGAGCTCCTTTTCAACTTCACCCGATACCACTAGCCGCCACGACGCAGGATCAACGCTCGGCACGCCGTCGTACTGAGTGATATAGAACTCGCTGTTTGGCGTAACCTCCCTGGTTTTCAATGTGGACGAAGCGGGGGCGATGCTTTGTATCCCGCCGGTGATGTATCTCTGCGCAAGTGCCGCCGCGCCCGCAAGCCCAATGAGCGCGATAAACTCCCTCCGCCTGAATTTCATAAATCTTATTTTAGACCATAAGGATTATAAGATTTTCCTGCGAAAGAGGTGGGATGAACTCGCTTGCAGAGGATATTAAACAGCAGGTTGAATCTGAGATCTCATCTTGCAGAAACTGTAAAAAGTGCCTTCTAGCCTGCCCGCTTCCAGAGTCAAAGGGAATCGATATCTTTCACTTGAACAGGGAGATACTCAGCGAGCGCCCGACACATGCGATGTTGGATTTCGCCTTTCTCTGCTATTCCTGCGGAGCCTGCAACGATTCGTGTTCAGAGCATTTGCGAAGGGACCTACACATGGCCTATCTCAGGTCCAAAGGCCGATTACCCAAAGGATTTACAAACCTCTTGCACTGGCGCGGGAGGAGTCTCGGACCAATCGACAAAGTACTCTACAGCCTCAAGCGAATCAAAGACAGACCCGTTGACTCTATCGCAGGGCATCTCGACAAAACAGAGTTCAAAGACACCGACCTCCTCTTCTACTTCGCCTGCTACGCCTACTCACCCTCAAATATCCCTGAGAAAACACTGGGCATCGCCGACCACCTGGGCCTGGACTACGATGTGATTGCGGGGTACTCCCATTGCTGTGGCTGGCCTCATTTCCTCGCAGGCGACTTCGACCGGGCGGAGCCGCTTTTCATCGATCTATTCAACACAATCACTAACACAACTGCGAAAACCGTTGTCACAGGCTGCGCCGAATGCTACAAGGCCCTCAAATTCATCAGGGACAGGTATGCAGGCAGCTTCAAAGTCCTCACAACAACGGAGTGGATCACAGCTCACCAGAAAAAACTCAAGCTCACAAAATCAACGGAACCCATTACATTTCACGACTCCTGCCAGCTCAGCCGGCTGGAAGACAAAGCAGACGTGCCGAGAGCGCTTGTGAAAAAGATGGCTAGCCTTGTAGAGATGGAGGCGAATCGAAGAGAAACCCGGTGTTGCGGCGGGATGCGGGCAGGACATGAACCGGAGAGGCTGAACATTCTCAGACAAAACCGGCTGACCGAGGCCAAAAGTACAGGCGCCAAAATGATGGTAACCGAATGCATAACATGCTATGAAAAATACCATCCACACGCAAAGGACATCAAAGTCAGGGATCTGTCTGAACTCGTTTATGACCGGCTGAAAAAATAGCCCGCCCTCTTTTCCTGTGCCCACCGCAATTTAGTAACAAACATATAACAGAAATTATATCATAGGAGGGGGTGAAAGAACGCTTTACAGCCATTATCATAACTGCTCTTCCCCCCACATAACACGACAGAACCCTATTATAATATATAGTATATAATTAGACCACTTAAATCTCAGATCCGATAAATAGTCCCGATTATAACGTGCCTGGCTCGTGTTAAACTGTGAAGAGCGAGGCCATGCATCGGAGGCAACCGTAAAGGTTATAAATAGGGAGCCGTTTTACAAGTGTAGAACCCGGCATAACGGAAACCTAAAATTGGTATTCTGTCATTTTTATATGAGTTAGTGAGGAACAGATAATGGGTAAACGACCGCATCATCCGAGAAGAGGCTCCCTTGCCTATCATCCACGTAAAAGGGCCCCAAGCCCAGTGGCAAGGGTGAGAGCGCGACCTGAGTTAGCTGAGGGAACCAAGATCGGTGGATTTCCCTGCTACAAAGCAGGCACAACCCACTTCGAGGTTATTGATGATTCACCAAACAGTACAACATCAAAGCAGGCACTTGCAACGGTGGCAACCGTGCTTGAAGCACCCCCTCTGAAGATATTCGGAATACGGGCATATGGAAAAGGCTACACCGGGCTTAGAAGCATAGGCCAGGTTATGAGCAAAAACCTTGACAAAGATCTTTCCAGGGTTTTTCCGCTTCCGAAAAAAGATTCTGAAGGCGTTGAAAAGATTGAAAAGATGATTGACGACGTTTCCGATATTCGTCTGCTTGCCCATACACAGCCCCGCGCTGTCAAGTCAATCCCGAAGAAAAAGCCTGATGTAATGGAGATATCAGTGGCTGGCACCACTTCTGAGGAGAAGCTTGCGAATGCAAAGGAGCTTTTAGGAACTGAAATCAAGGTTTCAGAGGTCTTTACTGCAGGAGAGTATATTGACACTCTGAGCATAACCAAGGGCAAAGGTTTTCAGGGACCTCTTAAAAAATGGGGCACAAAAAAGCTTCCCCGAAAGACTCGAAACGGCAGGCGCACCGCCGGAAACCTGGGTCCCTTCACACCAGGTGCTATGATGTGGACCACGCCTCAGTCAGGTCAGATGGGTTATCATCAGCGCACCGAGTTCAACAAGCGTGTTCTCAAGATCAGCGGAGGCGACGACTTGGTTACACCTGCCGGCGGATTTTTACACTACGGCGATGTGAAGAATGATTATATTGTGATTAAAGGTTCAACACCTGGACCGCAGAAGAGGCTTGTCATGCTCAGACCAGCTATGAGAAAGAAGCCGTCTGCAGTTGTCGCTGAGCCTGAAATAGTTAATATTAATAGAGAATCAATGCAGGGAGTTTAAATGGTCGGAGTATACGGTTTAGACGGAGAAAAAGTTTCTGATGCTGCGCTTCCGAGCGTGTTTGAAACAGGGGTGAGAAGAGATCTTATTAAGCGAGCGGTGATTTCGCTTCAGACTCACAGGCTTCAGGCCTATGGTCCGAGCTGGATGGCAGGTAAGGATACGTCTGCATTTTCTTATGGCCCTGGAAGGGGTCTTGCACGGCTCCCCCGTGTCACAGGAGGAGGCCCGGCCCGCGGACGAGGCGCAATCGTTCCTTATGCAGTGGGCGGTAGACGTGCTCATCCACCTGTGCCGGAGAGGGTTCTTAGTAAGAAACTTAATAGAAAAGAGCGCCTTCTAGCAACTGCTTCAGCGGTTGCAGCAACTGCAGATAAGGAGATTGTTGAGTCCAGGGGGCATCGTGTTGACGGTGTTTCAGAATTTCCAGTTGTCGTTGTAGACGGCTTTGAAGGTCTCAGCAAAACCAAGGATGTTTCACTGGCGCTTGCAAAGCTTGGTTGCAGTTCTGATCTTGAGAGGGCGAAGTCCAAGTCGATTAGGAGCGGTAAGGGCACGAAGCGCGGGCGCAAGTACAAGCGTAAAAAGAGTGTTTTAATAGTGGTCTCCTCTGATGCAAGTCTTTCAAAGGCTGCGGGAAATATCAGTGGTGTCGATGTGACATCTGTAAAAAATCTTAATGCTGCGCATCTGGCTCCGGGCGCAAATCCTGCGAGGCTTACAGTCTACACTGAGTCGGCGCTAAAAGAGCTTGAAATGCGTTTTAGTGAGGCAATCTAATATGGACCCTTATAGCGTTATTATCCGGCCTGATGTTACAGAGAGGAGCATGAAGCTTGTGGAGTCTGAGAACAAGCTGGTCTTTATTGTTTCAAGAAATGCATCAAAAACAGATATTAAAAGCTCTTTTGAAAAACTATACGAAGTCGAAGTTAAAGATGTAAACACCCTGATGTCACCCAAAGGATTTAAAAAGGCATACATCCAACTGGGTGAGAAACACAAGGCAGACGAGATAGCAACAAGAATAGGAATATTTTAGGTAATTTTTATGGGTAAACGACTTATTGTTCAGAGGAGAGGAAAAGGAAGCTCAGTATACAGGTCTCCGTCGCATAAACACAGGGGCGGCGTCAAATACCGAAAGCTTGACGAGGCTGAGAAAAACGGTTCTCTCACAGCCAAAGTTATGAAGCTTGTACACGACCCCGGCCGAAGCGCCCCTCTTGCAGGCCTTAAACTTGAGAATGGCGAGGACTTTCTAGCCATAGTTCCAGAGGGGACTAAGGTAGGCGATCTTATTCACTGCGGGTCAACTAAGCTTCTTAAGCCGGGTAACATCATGCCACTTAACCAGATTCCTGAGGGAACGCCGGTCTTTAACATAGAGAAAAACCCAGGCGACGGCGGCAAGTTCGTGAGAAGCGCAGGCACCTACGCGCTGCTTATAGCCCATGATGAGTCTGACAAATCAGTCTTGCAGCTTCCATCGGGGGCTATGAAGACTTTTAATTCAAATTCACGTGCAACTATCGGCATTGTTGGCGGCGGCGGAAGAAAGGAACGGCCGCTACTTAAGGCAGGCAAGAAGCATCACACCCTCAGGGCGAAGAGCAGGAACTGGCCTAGGGTGCGGGGTGTTGCGATGAACGTTGTAAACCACCCCTATGGGGGCGGATCCAAGCAGTGTGCTGGCAAGCCTGACAGTGTTTCAAGAAACGCTCCACCAGGAAGAAAGGTAGGTAAGATCGCGCCTAAAAGGACAGGTAAGAGGTAGACTATGGCAAAGAAGATATTCACATTTCGCGGTTTCAAGCTTGACGAGATTAAGAAGATGAAGGCTGAGGAGTTCGCAAACCTTCTGCCCTCACGTCAGAGGCGCTCTCTACTTAGGGGCCGTTCTGAGAAGCAGGCCAAGTTTATGGCTAAGATTGAAAAAGCTCAGGCTGGTGAAAAGGTTAAGCTTCACACCCATTGCAGAGACACGATAATCACGCCTGATATGCTTGATCTCACGGTGCATGTGTACAATGGTAAGGAGTTTGCGAGGGTGAAGATCATTCCTGAGATGCTGGGCCATTATCTTGCAGAGTTTGCTGGAACGAGAACACGGGTCAGGCACGGTATGCCAGGTATCGGCGCAACTAAATCAAGCCTTTATATTCCACTTAAGTAGGTGAAGAAAGGATGCCAAAACTCGGATATTCATATAACAAAAAAATCGATGAAGAGCGTACCGTTCGTGCCACAGGCAAGGAGATGCGCATATCCCACAAAGACTCGGTAGAGATTTGCAGGGCTATAAACGGCAAAAGACTCGCCTATGCTAAGAAGTTTCTTCAAGATGTGGCAGATCTCAAAGTGGCTGTGCCCTATAAGCGTTTTGTGACTGGGCTTTCCCATCGCAGAGGGTTTACAAACGCCTGCTCAGGCGCCTATCCTGTGAAGGCTGCAACCCACATCCTCAAGCTGCTGGAGAACTCTGAGGCAAACGCCGAGTTCAAAGGGCTTGACACAGAAAGACTTTTTATCAAACATATTCAGGCAAAAAGAGGAAAAATCATTAGAGGAATTATTCCCCGTGCAATGGGGCGGGCCACCCCATTTAATACTACTACAACCCATATCGAGGTTTGGCTCGACGAAAGGTGATTAATTGGCAGTTGAACGACAGGTTATAGCAGCAAATATAAAGAAGCTCAAGGTGAAGGAGTACCTCTCAAAGGAGGTGGAGAAGGCTGGTATCGGCAGCATCGATATTCAGAGGACTCCCATGGACACACGTGTGATTATTCATGCTCAGCGGCCAGGTATTGTGATTGGAAAGAAGGGCACAACCATAAAAATGCTCACATCCACTCTTCGAGAGACATATCATCTGGACAATCCGCAGATCGAGGTGAATGATCTAGCGGTTCCTGCTCTCAGTGCTCCGGTTATGGCTCGAAGCATCGCGTCGTCTCTTGAACGGGGTTTTCACTTTAGAAGAGCTGCTTATTCAGCGCTTCGAGACATTATGAACGCAGGCGCAATCGGTGCGCATATCACGCTTTCAGGTAAGCTTACAGGTGAGCGCTCTCGGATGGAAAAATTCATTGACGGCTATATTAAATACTGCGGCGAGCCTGCTGACCGACTGGTTTTAAAAGGCTTTGCAGAAGCCGCGGTAAAGCTTGGCAGAATCGGTGTGCAGGTTAAGATCCTGCCGCCTGGTGCTAAGATGCCGGATAACATCCAGATTATAAGCGAAAAACCGGAGGAGCCGGCGCCGCCTGAAAAGCCTGTTGAGACAAAATCTGCAGAGGCTCCGAAAAAAGAAGAGAAGAAGACAGATAAAGCTCCAAAAGCTGCTGAGAAGGATTTAAAGAAACCTAAGCCTGATGCTAAAGAAGCAGTTGAAAAACCTAAAGCACCTGCCGAGAAAAAAGAAAAGCCTAAAGCAAAGGCCAAGGCAGTTAAGGCCGACATCCCAAAGCCCGCACCAGCCGCAGAAAACGACATCCTCGCAAAACCTGCAAAGGAGATAGTAAAGGCTGCAAAGACGCTGGGCGCAAAGGATTTGAAGGCTATTCTCAAGGCAGAGCAGACCGGGAAGAAGAGAAAAACAGTTATAGAAGCAATAACCAAACTAATATCCAAGGAACAATAGAATTATGGCAATCCTTAGAAAAGACGAGATTCGGGACATGGACGTTTCGGAGATAGATACGAAGATTGAAGAGCTCAGGCAAGAACTCCTAAAGATCAACACAACGATCGCTTCAGGAGGCACTCCTGATAATCCGGGAAAAATAAAAGCTATTAGGAGGACGATAGCTAGGATGAAGACCATACGAGCTGAGAAAGGAGTTAAAGCCTAAATGGCGGTCTGCGATGTTTGCGGGCTCCCAGAAGAGCTCTGTGTTTGCGAGGAAATAGCGCGAGAGGTCCAGCAGATAAAGGTCTATGCCGTGAAACGGAAATTCGGCAAGATGATGACCGTTATCCAGGGGATCGACTCGAAGACAATTGACCTTAAAGAACTCGTGAAGGATTTGAAGACCGACTGCGCATGCGGCGGAACCTTTAAAGACGGTAAGATCGAGCTTCAAGGCGCACACGCCAAAAAGGTTAAAGACGCCCTTGTAAAACGCGGTTTTTCTGAAGACTCCATTGTGCTCTCTTCCTGATGATTACGCCGAAAAACATTTTAAGGCATGAACTCATCGGCCTTGAAGTGATTATCGCTGGCTCAAGCGATCCAACGCTTACAAGTCTCAGGGGAAGAGTTGTCGATGAGACGCAGAAAACCCTGAAAATCGAGGCAAGTGGTAAAAGAAAGATAGTCCCAAAAGATATATGCACCTTCCGATTCAAGGTGGACAGCGGCCTGGTCGAGGTATCGGGAAAAGCCCTTGTCGGAAGACCACAGGACAGAATTAAAAAGAAATAGTGACTGGAGGAACAATAAAAATGGACATAGGTATTGATGTGGCACAGCCCAAAGAAGAATGTAACGACCAAAACTGCCCTTTCCACGGCGGTCTGAAGGTTAGAGGCCAGGTAATTGAAGGAAAGGTTGTAAGTGACAAGTCACATCAGACCGTTGTAGTTGAACGGAAGTACACCCGCTACAATGAAAAATTCGAGCGCTCAGAGCGGCGGATGTCCCGATACAGTGCCCACAACCCCAAGTGCATCACCGCAAGCGTGGATGACGAAGTCAAGATCATGGAATGTAAACCTATCAGTAAGACGAAGAGCTTTGTTGTTGTGGAGGCGAGCCGATGAGAGCGGTTAAAGCCAATATCACCCGCCCCCTTCCGGCTGGCGCAAGGGTTATTTGCGCCGATAACTCTGGTGCAAAGGTAATCGAGATCATCTCAGTATTAAAGCAGCATGGTGTTCGGAGGCGTATACCCCAAGCTGGTATCGGTGATATCGTCGTTGCAAGTGTGAAAAAAGGCAATCCTGAGACGCGTAAGCAGAAGGTGAACGCCGTCATAATCAGGCAGAAAAAAGAATACAGGCGTCCAGACGGTCTCAGAGTTAAATTCGAGGACAACGCCTGCGTGCTCACAGATGAAAAAGGAGAACCCAAGGGCTCGGAGATCCGCGGTCCCGTCGCGCGTGAAGCAGCTGAACGCTTTGACAAAATAGCGAGTGTTGCAAGTATAATTGTTTGAAAACCTCCTTATTACTTCAAGTAAAAGGGTTCGTCGGTCTGCCTGTCGGCAGCCTCCGAACTCTGTTTCTCAGAGATAAGATCGTGGCCCTGGTTACTCTTAAAAATAAAGACCCTGATTATAATCTAGGAGCAGGAGAACTGAGGGGTATAATAAATTAGAGTCGAATGAGCGTTACTTTCTCCTCTTTATAGGTGGTGTACATCATATAAATCAAGAGGAGCGGCCCTACAACAAAGACCACTGAGAGGGTATAATAGGCAAGTGCCAATCTTTCTAGGTTTATTAAAACTAAAGACGCTAAGAAAATAATAGACGCGACCACGAATAAAATCATACCTTGAACTGCGTGAAATTTCAAGAATTCACCCTCCCCTCGTTTAGCATATTCCATAACAGCAAGCACCGCTCCTATCCCAGGTAAGTAAAATGTAGCCGCCCGCGCATTTGGCTTTTTTAATATGAAACTGTAAATCCCGATAATGATTACTATTAGAAGAAGAATCGCACCTGCAGGGGTAAATATATCAGATAAAGGCCTTACTAAATTGTCATACATAATAATAGCAGACCCAAGATAGATAAGAGGCGCATAGATTATTAGTGGAATTATAATGATTGCTAGTGTAACAACCAGTAGAAAGCTTAAAAGAAATATAAATGCTAAAGATATTCTCTCCCTCATTTTTTAAAACCTCAGCTCTTAATCTATTGTGTTGCCGCTCATTATAAAAGATTTACGGTGTCACACACCTCGAACAAAACTACTAACTCATCCATACTCCCAAATATAGAATCACCCCCTAATTTAACTTCTTCTCATAACTTCAAAGACCTCAAAAAGAAGGCTCAGTCGACTTTCGAACTCAGAAAAATATATATTATGTGCCTTTACATTAGAATGTAATAATGAGCGGAGAGCACGAACACCCAATTTGGTTCACTAAACGAGAAATGCTGGCACCCGCAATATGGTTAGGTTATAGTCACGATTACACTTCTGAAGAGCTAGAAGAAATAAAAGACTTAGACCAGAAAGACATTGCTTTAAAAGTTCACTTAAAGTATAGCGAGTTTGACGAAGACCACCACAAATCAAAGAAAACACCAAAAAAGAGATTCCCTATTTAACTTCGTCTTCAGGATAAGATATACTGCCTACGTTATTTTTTCAATCTTTCTTAGGATATCGTCTCGGGCTAACTTATTTACTTCTAATATTGCTAGTTCATGAACTAATTTTGTTAAAATATTCAAATGTTTTTTCGGATTAAAAGTAATACTCGATGGGTCCATTCTAAACTCATACAGATTATTCTCAATAACAACCTCTTTGA
>BDTI01000044.1 GCA_002923215.1 archaeon BMS3Abin16
TATCGCGGCGAGAGCAGCGGTTGAATATGTAAAAACATGTTCAAATGCTGATGTTTCAGATACTGTACTTGCCGCTGAGGAGAAGCGTGTGCGTGCGCCGCAGCAGAGGTGGGCTGAGTCTGGCGACGGTGTCTCACCCCGTGAGATGGAGGAGAAGCTTCAAAGCGTGATGGATGAATATGCAGGCGGGATCAAAACATTCTATGAGATCAGCAAGGCACGCCTGAAAATCGCTGGAAAAGAGGTTGAAAAACTTAAAGGACAAACCCAGTTTTTGATTGCCAGAGACCTGCATGAACTAAACCTTGCCCATGAAGTTATAGATCGAATCGATGTGGCGCATGTTTTGATAAAACATCTTTTACATCGGCGTGAAACACGTTGGCCGGGATTTACCACGAATCAGGACTATCCAGAGCGTGATGATGAGGAGTGGCTGAAGTTTGTAAACACCAGGCTTAATCCTGAAACAGGTGATGTGGAAATTGTTGAACGGCCATACTCCCAGGTGGTGAGCTAGATATGACTGTTAAGATTGATCTTAAACGCTGCAACGGCTGCAAGAACCTTGACGCGCCGAGGTGTGAAAAACTCTGCCCAGGCGATCTCATGACCCTCAATCCTGAAACCGGTAAGGCTTATATCCGTAGTGCGGCGGATTGCTGGGACTGTATGGTCTGCGTCAAAGCCTGCCCCATGCTTGCAATAGAGACAAAGCTTCCCTACACGCTTGCTTATTACGGCGCGTCGCTCAAGCCAAAAGCCGGCAAAGACAAGATAACCTGGATACTGAAAAACAGCGACGGAACAGTTGAAACATTTGAGATTGAAACTAGATTTTAAGGAGACAAATTTATGGAGACTATTAAACCTCATGGAAGACACCTTGTAAACAGGATTGCAAACATTGACGAGTCAGAGCTGAAAGGACTTGACACCGTTGAAATCGACCTTGGAACAACACTTGACCTGGAGCTTATCGCGACAGGCGCATACAGCCCTCTTGAAGGATTTATGCGTAGCGACGATTACACAGCCGTTGTTGAGCGCATGAGGCTTTCAGACTATATCCCCTGGAGCCTGCCGATCACGCTGTCAGTATCCGAGGATAAGGCAAAAAAGCTTGAGGTTGGAGATGATATTGCTCTGTCCTATAACGGCGGCGAAGTCCTTGGACTTTTAAGTCTGGAGGAGAAATATGGTTTTAATAAGAAGTGGGAGGCTGAAAACGTCTTTAAAACAGCGGATACTGATCACCCTGGTGTTGCATATCTTATGAGCAAGGGAGATGTGAATCTCGGTGGCAAAATTCAGCTTGTGAAGCGGATGAAGTACGCTGACTACGCTGAGTACAGGTTTGACCCTGCTGACACAAGGGGGATTTTTTCAGATCTCGGCTGGCGGACCGTTGTAGGTTTTCAGACGCGAAACCCGATTCACAGAGCCCATGAGTACGTGACAAAGTGCGCACTTGAAATGGTTGACGGCCTCTTCATCAACCCCCTTGTAGGCTCGACGAAAAGCGATGACATACCCGCGGATACACGGATGAAATGTTATAAGGCGATTATTGAACACTACTATCCCAAGGATCGAACACTACTGGGATTGTTCCCTGCTGCCATGCGATATGCCGGCCCCAGAGAGGCTGTGTTCCATGCGCTGGTTCGCAAAAACTACGGCTGCACCCATTTCACGGTTGGGCGCGACCACGCAGGCGTTGGCAACTACTACGGAACCTTTGACGCTCAGAAGATATTCTACGAGTTTGAACCCTGCGAAATCGGGATCATACCTCTCTTCTTCGAACACGTCTTCTACTGTAAGGAATGCGGCCATATGGCTTCGATGAAGACCTGCGACCACAGCCAGGATAAACGTGTGTTTCTCAGTGGGACCAAGGTCAGGGAGCTGCTCGCCAAAAATGAGATGCTCCCCCTTGAGTTCACCCGACCTGAGGTTGCAAAAGTTCTTATTGATGAAAACCATAGGAATAACCCTGAAAAATCTGTTGAGGCGGATCAAAAGGCATGACAAAGCTTAGAGGCGGCGAGGGAATACTGGCCCAGGATCAGAAGGATTATGTGACGCTGCGGCTCTTGGTTTGCCCAGGATATTTGAGCGCTGATCAGCTTCGGACTCTTGCAGACGTTGCTGAAAAAGAAGGGCGTGGAAGCATAATTATAACCACACGCAAAGGTGTTCAGGTCCCGTGGATCAAGTTTGAACGTGCTAAGGAGATCTCTGCGAAGCTTGAGATGATAGGTCTGCCGCCGGGCTCATGCGGACGTAAGGTTCGCGCTGTTGTGGCCTGCGCCGGAACCGAGCGCTGTCCCTTCGCACTCTTCGATATTGACGTGCTTTGCAGTAAGCTTACTCAGAAATACTATGGCCGCATGACCCCGACCAAGTTTAAAATCGCTTTAGCAGGCTGTCCAAATTCATGTTCCAATCCTTATATCAACGACTTCGGCATTATAGGCTCTGAAACACCGAGGCTCATTGAAGACTCATGCATTAGATGCGGTTCCTGCGAGAGATTATGCCGCGGCGACGCCATAACCACCAGGGAGGACGGCCTCCCGGTTATCGATTTTGACAAGTGCATCCACTGCGGATGGTGTGTTACAAACTGTCCAAGCGGCGCGATGGTTGCGGATAAGTGCGGTTTTTCAATTACTGTAGGCGGCAAATCAGGGCGGATCCCTGCGCTCAGCCTCAAGATAGTGGGCAATGTAACGGAAGAGGAGTTGTTCAAAGTACTTGATAACACCTTCAAATATTTTGACACCTTTGCTGAAGGCCGTGAGCGGATCGGTAAAATCATCGCCCGCATGGGTTTGGACCACTTCAAATCAGAGGTTTTAAAGGATATAAAGGTGCAGTGAAAATGGTGGATGATCTCTATTTCAACAAGCTTGAATCAGTAGTTATCAATCCTGGTTTCTGCGTGCTCTGCGGAGCTTGCTCAGCCTTTTGTAATCGAATCAGTCTGGACTACGACGCTGGCAGGCCGGTCTTGGTCAAGCCTTGTGTCAAGGGATGCTCAAACTGCTATGACCACTGCCCGATAACAACAGATTTCGACGGCAATCGCATCTTTGGAAACAGCCCCTGTGACGAGGTGCTTGGAGCGGTTACTGAGATAAAAGCTGTGCGCGCAACAGCCCCTGATGCAACCGGGCGCGGGCAGGATGGAGGCGCGGTTACAGCGATACTCGCAGCAGTTCTTAAACGAGGCAAGATTGATGCCGCTGTGGTTGTGGAGCGTGACAGCCAGTGGCGGCCGATACCCAGAATCATTACATCTGAGGATGAGCTTTACACCTCTGCCGGCAGTAAATACAGCCCTTCACCCAATATTGAGGAGCTGGGCGAAATCTTCCGAACCCTTGATCTGAAAAGCATTGCAATCGTAGATGTGGGCTGTCATATCCGGGCTGTGCGAAATCTGGAGTTCAACCTGCTCTACAACGCCGGTTTCTCACCTTATTCTGATCTTAAAATCTATACTATCGGGCTTTTCTGCTCTGGAAGCTTCGGCCACGGCAGCCTTTTAAACCTCCTGAAAACCGAGCCCTCTTCAGTCAGAAAAATGGATATTGCAAAGGGCAAATTCTCAATCGAATCATCGGATTCTGTGGAGACCAGGCCTGTAAAAGAGTTTGAATCTGCCTTTCTGCCCTCCTGCCCTATGTGCAAGGACTACGGCGCTGAGCTGGCCGACCTGTCCATTGGCTCCATCGCCTCGCCGGAAGGTTACTCCACAGTGGTTGTTCGAAGCCTTATGGGCTGGGGGATGCTTCGCGACGCGGTGCAGCTTGGATATGTGGAGGCCGACGCATCGCTTGTGGACACGGAGGCGTTGAAAAAATCGATTGCCAATAAGAAAAAACACGCTGAAAAAAGGATTGCCGCAGAGCGGGCGGGGAAAAAGACGGTTCCAGGATTTATTCCGAAATAACATCCAAGATGTGAAAAATTTTCGCCTCATCATCCCAAAGGTAGCATTTCAGCAGGTCTAATGGAATAGAGTAGATAGCGTAGATGAATCTGTCCCAGGCTGCGCGATCCCTGTCAACGTTTGAGGGGCTGGCCTCTGAAAAGGGGTGTGAGTGATAAAATCCTGCAAGCCGGATTCCCTGTGTTGCGTCGATTTCATCGATTACTTGGAGAAGCTCTTTTGGATGGATCGTGTATGCGGCGCGGGGGTTTTCATCCACATTTGCGCAGGTGACAACTGCTGAGATCTGTCTGCTGTTCTCAGGCCCGGTTAGTATGCCGCAGGCCTCGATAGGCCGCTCTTTTAGGGAGTGGGACTTTATCTGTTCAAAAGCATCCTGCGTGAATGTGACCGCCATAGCTTTATCATAATTTGGTTTGAGTATTAAATATTTCCACTTGTTCCAGTGGCTCCATCGGAAGCCTTAGTTGCCAAATCACAATGTTTATTTAATATAAAGGCCTTTTATTTATTGCGAGTCTAGCAAGAATGGTTCCGACGGTTGACGGTCTTTGACATGTTGACCAACAGAGGCGAATTAACTTCTTCGGAAGGAAGATTTGCTTGAAAGGGCGGGAGTGAAGGTTTCGGCCTTCATAAACAAGCTTTCAGCCACCACTGTTACGACTCGCATTCTTATTTATCGATGTTTAAATCAAAAATAATTGATTACAATTAATTCTATACCGCTAAAATAAAATCTAGCTGAAACAGCAAAGCATTTTAAACCGATACATCTCACACTAGACTACTATGAAACTTGCAGCCCTCATAAGCGGTGGTAAAGACAGCATCCTCGCCCTCTACCAAATGCACAAGGCAGGACATGAAATCAAATATCTCCTTGTGATGGAGCCTGAGACAGATGAAAGCTACATGTTCCACCACCCCAATATTTGGGTGTCCGAGCTGATATCAGAGTCCCTGAATATCCCGCTGATAAAAGGCACAACACATGGCAGAAAAGAAGAAGAACTAACGGATCTTAAAGAGCTGCTTCAAAAAGTAGCCGGTGACATAGATGGTGTGATAACAGGCGCCCTTGCATCAACATATCAGAAAGAGCGCATTGACCGGCTTTGCAGCGATCTGTCCCTTGAGTCGCTGGCCCCGCTCTGGGGAATCACTGCAGAAGAACTTTGGCGGGAGCTTTTTGAAAATAATTTCGAAGTGATGATAACTGCTGTCGCCGCTGAGGGGTTGGATGAAACCTGGCTCGGCCAAGTTGTAGATGAAAACAACTATTCTGAGCTTGTCCGGCTCAGCAGAAAACACAGGTTTCACCTTGGATTTGAAGGCGGCGAGGCTGAGACACTTGTCCTTGACATGCCGCTTTACAACAAAAAAATCTCGGTGAAAAAAGGCTCGTCACAGTGGAATGGAAGCTCTGGAAGCTACCTGATAGGTGAAGCGGTTTTGGAGCTGAAGATATGAATTATGTTGAAAAACTAGACGCTGCGCTCGAAGCAGCAGTTCGAAAATCAATTAACGATACTCACAGTTTAGGCTTGCTCTTTTCAGGCGGACTCGACAGCTCGCTGCTTGCGAAGATATGTGCAGACATTGGAGTACAGCCCACACTTGTGTCTGTGTATATGGAGGGTAGCCGGGATGAATCTGTTGCGCGAGACGCGGCGTCATTTTTTGATCTGGAACATGTTGAAAAGGTGATCTTTGAAGACGAGATTGAAGCATATGTGAAACACGTGTCTGAGGCTGCT
The DNA here is from genome assembly GCA_002923215.1 of archaeon BMS3Abin16. Taxonomy (GTDB): domain Archaea; phylum Hydrothermarchaeota; class Hydrothermarchaeia; order Hydrothermarchaeales; family SZUA-236; genus SZUA-236. The sequence goes on from BDTI01000044.1 coordinate 5,725, forward strand.
TCGACTGGTGACATCTTGGATATTTCCATTGGTGTTCCACTTTACGCAGGGCTGGAAACCGCGTCATTTGCAGGCTTGGAATCTGTAATGTGCGGCCAGGGCGCTGACGAGCTGTTCGCAGGATACCACAGGTATCTCAATATGGAGGTGGAACAGCTTGAATCTGAGTTGAAAAAAGATGTTGAAACAATAAACATCGCACGTGACCGATCAATCGCCTCTGCACATGGAATCATGCTTCTAACACCATATCTCGACGAATCGGTGGTGGAGTTAGGCCTGCAAATTCCAGTTTCGCTTAAGATTAAAAGTGGTGTGCGCAAATACGTTCTCAGGGAGGTTGCGAAGAACCGAGGGCTACCAAAGTCAATCTGGAGCCGGGAGAAAAAGGCAATCCAATACTCGACAGGCGTGGATAAGAGGGTTAAAAAAATAATTAAGAAGGGAGTGTAAAACTCCCTATTTTCTCAGCAACCGCATCTCCAACATCACTTGTGCCGCTTGTGCCGCCGAGATCTTTTGTCCGAACCTTACCCTCTCGCAGGACTTCTATCACAGCGTTTTCAACAGTGTCAGCCGCAGCTTGTTCACCAAGCTCTTCAAGCATCATCGCACCTGCGAGAATCGTTGCAATCGGGTCCGCTATATTCTTATCCTTATACTTCGGCGCCGAGCCATGGATAGGCTCAAACATTGACACACCATCAGGGTTGATGTTTCCGCCAGGCGCAAGGCCCATTCCACCCTGGATCATCGCACCCAGATCAGTTATAATATCACCGAACATATTTGGCGTGACCACTACCTGATACCACTCTGGCTGCTTCACAAACCACATGGTAATGGCATCCACAAAGTTGTACTCCACATCGATTCCTGGATAGGCCTTTGCAACATCTCCGACAACATCTCGCCAGAGTCCGTATACATTGGTCAGCACGTTGGCCTTATCCACACTTGTAACCCGTGTTTTACCCTTTTTCTTGGCAAGCTCGAATGCGAATTCCGCAACCCGTCTAGTGCCCTTCCGGCTTACAACACCTATCTGATAGGCGATCTCATCTGGCTTTGCCTGCGTGATGTCGATGTCAAACTTCACTTCATAGAGGCTGCGGTTAAGCTCCAAGGTGCTCTTATACCTCGCCTTGTCGGTTGCATCTCCAAGGCCAACGTAGAAGTCCTCAGTGTTCTCGCGCACCACATAAAAGTCCACATCATCAGGCCCCTTATCCTTCAGGGGACAGCTAACACCAGGGTAGAGCTTGATCGGGCGCAGATTCACATACTGATCCAAGTAGAAGCGAAGCTTAAGGAGCAGCTCTTTTTCCAACACGCCGGGTTTCACACGGGGATCGCCGACTGCACCGAGAAATATAGCCTCGGTTTTCTCCATCTCCACAAGCGCAGAGTCCGGCAGAATCTCATCGGTCGCAAGGTAGTGTTCAGCGCCATAGGGATGCTCGATCCACTCAAAATTAATATTCTCTTTTTCACCCACAGCTTCCAAGACTTTGATGCCTTCGCGCAGAACCTCAGGCCCGATCCCGTCACCAGGAATAGTAGAAATCTTATAACTCGTCATAATCTCATGTATCAGGGGCTCTAGTTTTAAATTCTTTCGATGAACCGGATGCACTGTCCGATGCCAGCATTGCCGGAAAATGAGAGAAACCTTTAAATGTGATACTGGTTTTTACACTCTAAAACCAATGACTTGAACTAGTAACCCAAGGAGGAAAAAAAGATTATGGCTAAACTTCATGTTAGATTTGAAACGCCCAAAGATCTTGTGGACAAGACCTTTGAGGCACTTGAAACCGCCAGAGCTTCTGGCAAAGTTGTTAAAGGAACCAACGAGGTAACAAAAGTTGTTGAACGGCAGCAGGCAGTGCTTGTTGTGATTGCTGAAGACGTGGAACCTGTTGAAGTAGTTGCGCACCTTCCGGTTCTCTGCGACGAAAAAAAGGTTGCCTACGCATATGTTCCGCTTAAAGATGAGCTCGGCAAGTCTGTGGGCATGCCAGTTTCAACATCGGCTGCCGCGATTGTGAAGCCCGGCAAGGCAAAGAGCATTGTTGAAGATATTGTGAAGAAAACCAGCGCACTGAAAGGTTGATTGGTAAAATGGCCAAAACTGATGAGAGACGGATTGATCATGGATTCCCTGCTGAAGTCGTTGAAGTTATCGGCAGAACCGGGGCTACAGGCGGTATCATCCAGGTCAAGGTGCGTATTCAGGACGGGCGGGATAAAGGCCGCGTGATTCGTCGAAACGTAAAAGGCCCTGTTCAAAAAGGTGACACCCTCGTGCTGCTTGAAACTGATCGCGAGGCTAAAGAGCTGAGAGTTCCCTAGGGTTGGTGGATTAAGTTGGACGAAAAAAAGTGTAGTTTTTGTGGTGCAAAGCTTGCTCAGGGAACTGGGAAGATGCTTGTTAAAAAGGATGGCTCAACCCTTTTTTTCTGCAGCGGCAGATGCGAGAAAAACGTAATCAAACTCAAGCGTACGCCGCGTAAGGTAAAGTGGATTTCAAAGAAGAAAAAGACCGAGTAGAGTATCATGTCCCATACCTTTCTAATGGTCAAGCCTGACGGCGTTGCCCGCGGACTCACAGGCGAAGTAATATCGCGTGTTGAACGCAAGGGCTACAGCATTTCCAGGCTTAAGAAGATGACAATCAGCGATGAGCTTGCGCGAGAGCATTATGGCGAGCATGTTGACAAGCCCTTTTTCGGCGAGCTAGTGTCGTTTATCACTTCAGGGCCTGTTGTTGCAATGGTTGTTGAAGGTGAAGACGTGGTGTCAACTATTCGCAGAATGGTTGGAGTAACTGATCCTAAAGAGGCTGCGCCGGGCACGATTCGCGGCGACTATGCAGTTGAAATCGGATCTAACATTGTTCACGCCTCTGATTCGGATGAATCGGCAGCACGCGAAATAAAGCTCTTCTTCAGATAAACCACTCTTTTCCACCTCATCTTTTCCGGTTCTGTGGTATTCTGAATTATGGTTCGTTCCTGAAGCTTGTTTCATGTTTTCAGCTCTTTTGTTCCATCTTATCTAAATATGCTTAGTAAGGAATTCTGAGTATTTCGTTTTCAAGACTCCCTTGGGGTTTCCTCAATAAAACCTTTGTTTTTAGGGTGGGGTCTGGCGGTAATTGTAGTATTCGATAGTGGTGTCCCAGTATTTGAAGCGGTCTTTCAAAGACTCCAGTGTCTGAAACACCCTTTCCACGTTCCTTCGTCTCCGAAGTAGGGTCTGTGGATGCTTCATCCTGACATTGATGTGCTGAATTCCGTTGTCCGCTGAGAAATCTTTGGAATGCATTGGACCTAAGCTATTGGACATGTCTCCCGAGGAATCGATGTGAACTGGACCCCCTGGTCGGTTATCAACTGATCTGGCTTTCCAAACCGCTTAATCACATCTTCCAATGTTTCTCTGGCATTCTCAGCTGTAGCGTTTGAATAGCTGCCAAAGCCGGTTAAAAGCCGTGATGCATCGTCTTCGAAGAGCACGATCTTCTCACCGTTTCGTTCAAACCAATCAGCATGAACGAAGGTCCGGCTACTATACTATGCGCTAGTGCTTCGCAGGGCCAAAGCGAGTTACTATGCTCTCGCTCGTAGCGTATCCAGGGCCGTCTTCGTTTCTGTTTTTTCGGCTCAGAACGAGCCATGCTATGGGTGCGGAGTATTGTGTGGATCCGGTTATGAGGGATGTGCATCTCCCTAGCGTCTAGGAATCTTTTCAAGCCGCACTGCGCAGACAGAATGCTCCTGTCGAAGCGTTAAGACTCCATCCTCTGAAAAAGTCTTGGACTTTCTACCGCAAGGGCATCAGACAGAGTTTCTTCACCTCTCGGTATTTTTCTAGGCCCGTCGCACATGCCGGGACGAGATCTTTTGAATCCGCGCCCTCGCTCTGGAAGAGCTAATGCACAATCGACGCTCATACCTCCCGTTTGTACAAACAAGTGCACTCGTGCAAATCGAGAGCTCGCCCTTCTCAACCTCTCGACAAATCCACTGAATCTTCCTCTGATTGTAACTTTTTCATCTACTCTGCATAGGGTGCAGAGACAAAACCACTACTGGCACGGACATTATTACGGGATACTGCAGCAATCATGGTATAGAGGATAATTATAAATAAAATTAATTTGATGTGTAATTGAGGAGTATGAAATAGTGCGTCCTTGGAAATCGGTGAGTGGAGTTTTTGGTCTTAAAAGAAGTAGGAAAAGAAGGTGGCCGTTATTGCGTGAAACCGCCCTTTTGAAATCGAGGTTCGATGAGATTTCAATATCAAAGGTTGCAGCAGCAGGGCAGGATTTTAAAAGGGTTCAAGAGAGGCTACCATGATTTCAAGTTCTATAAGGCCGCTACTTTCTGTTTTAATCGCCTTTCTCGCAGCTTTCTCCATCCTCTTTGTAAAAGAAAAGCAAAGAAAGTATCTTGTTTTAAGCGCGTCTATCTTTGACTCAATAATAGTCATCTCACTCCTGCCACGGATTTTGAGAGGAGAAATTATCGAGTACACCGTTCCTGCTACTCTAAAACTCTCACCGACACTGACACTATTATTCAGGGTTGACCCGCTTGGCGAGTTTTTCGCGCTTCTCAGCACAGTCATGTGGGTGCTCATAACACTCTACACCATAGGATTCATGCAAGAGAGTCGGATGAGAAATCAAGGCAGATTCTTCTTTGCCCTTACCATGGCAATCGCCGCAGGCATCGGACTGGGATATTCTGGCAATCTCTTCACCTTTTTTATCTTCTACGAGATACTCGCAATATCCATCTATCCTCTCATAATCCATGACGAGACTGATGAAGCGATGCGGGCTGGCCGGAAGTATCTCCTCTATTCACTCTTCGGCGGCGTTGTCATCCTAGGCTCTTCTGTAATGACATACCTCCTGGCCGGGACTCTGAGCTTTTCTAACAATGGGATTCTCCAGGGCACAGCCTCACCCGCTATGCTTCAAATACTCTTTTTTAGCTTTATACTGGGTTTCGGCGTTAAATCTGCGATCATGCCTCTTCACGGCTGGCTTCCAGAAACAATGATTGCCCCCATTCCTGCAAACGCCCTTCTCGCCACAGTCGAGGTAGGGGTACTCGGCATTGCAAGGCTTGTTTATAACATCTATGGTGTGAGTCTGATGAGGGAGTTGAATCTCTGGCTGCCCCTCGCCTATTTGGCAGCGATAACAATTATTATCGCGTCTATCTATGCCATGAGACAGGATAACCTCAAGCTCAGGCTCGCCTATTCAACGATAAGCCAGCTCTCCTACGTGGTGCTTGGCATAGCCCTTCTAACTCCCAGCGGAGCTATAGGCGGACTGATCCACATAGCCCATCAGGCGGTTATGAAAAACACCCTCTTTTTTGCAGCAGGTGCCATAATGCTTCGGACTGGGAAAAGAAATATCTCTGAATTCAGCGGCCTAGCATCATCCATGCCAATAACCATGTCTGCCTTTGCCATTGCCGCGCTTGGCGTCATAGGCTTTCCACCTCTTGCAGGCTTTATAACAAAGTGGTATCTAGGCTTGGGCAGCTTGGAAGCTGGACAGCCTGTGTTTCTGGTTGTAATACTTCTTAGCGCCTTTTTAAATGCAATCTACTATCTCCCACCTATCTACATGGCATTTATTAAAAAACCCGTTGAACCTTTAGAGAAAAATCGCGATCCACCTCTACTACTCCTAGTGCCCATGATAATTACCGCCATATATGTTATAGTTCTTGGGATGCTTGCAAACCTGCCCTATGGACCCCTTGAGCTTGTGCATATGGCTGTTCAGATGTTTTTGTAACAGAAGGCGTAATGAGTGATATAGTAAAACTTGTGGTGGTCATGGTAGTGGCACTTGTAATAGTCAGGAGTATACAGGTGTTGATGTACCGGATGATAAGGAAAATCATCTTGAAAACTTCAAGTGCTTTCTCAACACCTTACGCGGGCTGCTACCTTTGGCTGATTAACTACAAGGGATGTGAAAATAGATGAAGTGCCGCTGACAATGCTAATTTCCTCCTCGTGATCTTTGGCATCACTCTATTGAAGTCTAATATCTTGGGACCCCCTGATTTTCCGCAGCTAACAGCCCGCGGGCGAATCCATAGCCGAAGCGTGTGGAGGCAACACCAACAAAGTCGCTGAAAAAGCCCCGTTCACGATATGTAACAATACCTGGCTCACCCTCGATTCCGCCCATGTGCGCCGCAATTTTAATAGCCTCTTTCCGAGTTCCAACCCTGTCTGCAAGATCAAGCTCAACAGCCCGCCTGCCAGTGTAGATATTGCCCTCTGCAACAGAGCGTACATAGCTGTTAGAAAGATTTCTGTTATCAGCAACTACCTGGATGAAATCATCATAAGCAGACATAACCCACTCATTAACAATCGCCTCTTCTTCAGGCGTCATGTTTCGATAGGGGCTTGCAATATCTTTGTACTTGCCAGCTTTGAAAACACGCATACGAACACCGATCTTGTCAAGCATACCGTTGTATTGGGGAAAGGTGAATATCACGCCGATACTCCCTGTCATGCTCCCCTGATCTGCAACGATGTAATCCGTGGCTGAGGCCACATAGTATCCGCCGGAAGCCGCCATCTCGCCGAGCCAGGCAACCGTTGGCTTCTTTGCATCAGTAATCGCCTCGGCAATCGCCTCAGACGCGACGATCGTTCCACCCGGACTGTTCACCTCAATTAATATTGCCTTAACACTTGAGTCACGCTCAGCCTTCTCGATCTGCTTGCGAATAAGCGCAGGTGTTGTGCCCTGCCCTCCGAAGAGACCCTCAGCCTGCTGAGAGGATATCACGCCGTGCACCTCGATTACCGCAACATTATCACCGCGATCAACTGAACTACGCGTGAGCAGATAGGCTCCGCCGATAGATGCAACCACAAGCCCAAAGAAGACGAAAACAATGATCAACAGTTTATTCATAACGCAATTCAATCCAGAAGATTTATATAACTCCTCTACCTCTTCCCATTATTAAAATCTTTCCCACACATAAATTGAGGTGAAATAATGGGCAGAGTAAGACAGAGCATGATAAAAAACACGGCGGCAGAGCTGTTACGGTTACATGGTGACAGGTTCACAGCTGACTTCAAACACAACAGAGACGAATTAAAAGAGCTACTAGATGTTGAAGGCACAGTTATGAGAAACCGTATCGCAGGTTATTTAACCAGGCTCAAAAGACGTCAGGCTGAGGGAACGTATACCTGAAAAGACTTCTTCGATTTCTTTCTTCTTTTTATCTGTTGTTTCGCAGAGAGGCAGCCTATAACCTCCAGCTCTAAAGCCCTTCAGATTCATCACATGCTTGATTGGGATGGGGTTTGTGTCGATGAACAGCGCCTTAACCAAGGGGGAAAGCTGCCTTTGCAAGACCTCAGCCTGATTAAAATCACCGTCCAGGCAGAGGCTGACAAAATCAGTTAGCATGCGGGGCAGGATATTAGAGGCAACCGAGATAACGCCGGTGGCAGAAAAATCATGTATAAGCTCAAGCGTGTCATCATCATTTCCAGAGAGGATCTCAAAACCCTTGGGACAAAGCTCAACTATCTCACTCCAAACCCTCCGATCACCAGTCGCCTCCTTCACACCCACAATATTCGAATGCTCACTTACAAGCCGGGCCATAGTCGATGGAGCAATACTCTGAACCGTTCGCGAAGGCACATTATAAAGGATGATCGGGATATCCACTGCCTCTGCAACCTTTGAAAAATGCCTGTAAAGCCCCTCTTGATTCGGCTTGTTATAATATGGGCAGACCTGCAGACTACCAGACGCACCCACGTCCTCGGCATGGCGCGTCATCTCCACAGCCTCCCAAGTCGAGTTTGAACCGGTGCCGCCGATGGTTGTGCCGCTGGAATTTTCGCTGACAAAGGCGATAACCTGCTTATGCTCATCCATAGAGAGCGTGGCAGACTCACCGGTAGACCCGCAGGCAACAATGCCTGTAACACCGCCTTCATCCTGAAACTCAATAATTTCTCTAAAGCTCTCCCAATCCACCGGAGCCCTAACACCGCTACCCTCAAAAGGGGTAACGATAGCAGTATAGCAACCTCGAAAAACCATACTAATCTCCAGCTATTATCTAAAAAGGTTTATATGTCTTTTGCCCAAGGACACTTTCAATGAGCCAATACATGCGTTCATGCAAGTCCTGTAAATACTATAAGGTACTGGGGGGAAAAGGCTTTTGCTACAAAAAAAACAGCACACTTTCACGGCAACAGCAAACATGCGGCGACTTCAAACCAAAGGTTAAAGTGGACAAGAAAAAACGATGGATACTCGATGAAAAAGACAAGGGACAAAGCAGCAAAACCCATGACCTGGTTAAAGTCATCTCAAAGCCGCCGGGTTCAGAAGGATTCAAACTCACTAAAAACCAGACTAAAAAGCAAGCCCCCTTCTTCGACGCAGATGCGGCCGCAGCGGAAAACCGCGAGAAAAACCAATTCTACGGCATAAGCCAAAACCTGGTTTTCCCTCTGTTAATAGGGGTAATAATACTAATACTGGCAGCCCTCAAACTCACAGGAAATATATAACTATGGAAAACAAAACCACGCTTAAAAAAACACAACAGGGAAAATACTTCATACTCGTCCCGAAAAATATGCTGCGCATCGCCAAATGGAGTGAAGGCGACACGATCGAGGTCATGCCAGGAAACGCGGTAACAGTGAAAAAAGATGACCTCATATTCAGAAAAGTGCCTTGACTTTTATCACACAATCTTCAAAAAAGGTCGATTAAAGCAGTTAAGTTTTGAATGATGGTTTACTCATACTTTTTCTCCTTTTCCGCATTAACTATGTCAAGAGCTATGGCACACTCTCTCATATATTGAACGTTTGGATTTATAATATTCAAATATAAGAAAGAAGCTAACACCAAACCACCACTTAATAAAAATATTTCAGCTAATTTTTCTTCAATCTGGTTTGTATATAAAATCATTATAATGCCTATCAAAAGGGTAAAAATTACACCAAGAAAAGAATTGACCACAATTTTAGCTATATCGATTTCAACTCTCAATTCTTCTGGTCTGCACTCACTCAAATCCTTGCCCATGATTAGAGGATTAGCCTTTTTGCCTTTAAATAATTTTACAGCGCGCCACGAAGCCGCATTTACGAAACCTTTATAACACACACCAGCCACTTTCAAAATCAAACCCAAAAACCCACGTGGGGATATAGTGTAGCGGCTATCATCGCGGGCTCCAGACGAACGTCAACGCACTCAACGCGTTTGATGGAAGAAACCCGCTGACGGGGGTTCAAGTCCCTCTATCCCCATCCAAGCTTTTTTATGGAAAAAACCTTGGTTACCAAAAAACCCGAAATTTGCTTACACAAATTTCTCCATATGGTGTGTATAACCGTTCCCTCGACACCGATGCATCTTTTTTTTATGTAAATAAATCCACTTTGTTACACAAAATTTAAAGCACAGCTTTAGAGCTGGAAAAGAAACCCGCGTTTTGCACTACAAAACCACGTTTTATATTAATTCAAATATTGAATTAGGGCAAAACGTTCCAACGAGAATTGTATAATAATTCAATCGAACAACTGTGTTCGATTGCGTCAAATCCTTTTTTGGCCCAGATTTTTGCAGTTTATATGTACATCTCGTGGAGCATTTTTGCGAAGCGAAAATGTGGGTTCTGGTGTTCTCAAAGACCTTTTACAAAAAAGGGATCTGAAAAGTCCCGCCTCCCGGATTTGAACCGGGGACGTCACGGTTTCTACTTTTGCGAGGGAGGTAGTGTTTAGTCTATCCTCTCGCAAATGACAAAGCTACAGCCGTGCACTCTAGCCAGACTGAGTTAAGGCGGGGTGTTTTTATCCTGCTTGGGGTGTGTATCCTTTGAGTTTTCCTTCGATTTCGGACTGCATTGTTTTGAGTTTTTCTGTGATTTTTTTTTCCTGGCCTTTAAAGGTTTTTATCCTGATTTCCAGTGTTTCTTTTTTTTCTTCCAGTTCTGTTTTCACTGGCTCTGCGCCTGTTTTTATGAGAAATGCGCCCACGCTTTTGTAGACGTCTTGTGTTTCACCGAGTTTTCCGAGTTCAGCCAGTGCTTTTTCTGTTTCTTTTATCTGGATTTCGAATTGAAGTCTTTGCTGGGAAATGGCCTGAGCCTGTTTTTGAAGCTGTTGAAACTGCATGAGTTGTTGTTCGATTTCCTTGGGTATCTGCTGCATATGCTACTCTATTCCTCCTATGTCCTCGTAAAGTCTTATCCATCTGGCATATGAATTTACCGTTGATCTGAATGCGT
>BDTI01000045.1 GCA_002923215.1 archaeon BMS3Abin16
AACCGCAGTCGTCGGCGCTGTGAGAACACACTGCCCAATGCGATCCAAAAGCTCGTGAAGCATCTTTTTCTTACCAGTCCAGACCTGCACAACCACACCAGGCCTGCCGTACGGAGTCACATCACCGGAAAGATAGGATTCAACTCCTGCCTCAGCGCTGCATCCGATAATCGAGCTTGCAAAACCCGTCGTCTCACGAGCAGCAATCTCCACCCACTTCTCATTTCTTGCAGTGATAAGAAAACGAGAGTAGTAGCTTTCAAAAGCCTCAGCAAAAGTGTCAACAATAGAAACGCCGTTAATCTTCATACTCAACGCAGCTATCGGAATGTTTTATCCCAGCGCTCATCCACAAAACCCTGGATCTCAGCAATCTTATCATCAGTAAGATGACGAAACCTCTTCTGAGTCTTAAGAAACTCGCGGACAGGGATCTTTTCAGGCGGCCTGTAGCTCACCTTGGAAACACCGTTTTCAATCTCATAGAGAACAATCATACCTGTGTCAACGGCAAGCCTGCCGATCTCGATGGATTTCGCGGGATCGCTTCCCCAGCCTACGGGACAGGGAGAATAAACCTGAACATAAGCCGGACCCTCAATCGCGGCAGCCTTTTTTACCTTCGCCATATAATCCAGGGGTAGCGCGACAGATGCAGTCGCAACATAGGGTACACCGTGGGCCGCGATTATATGTGGCATGTCTTTCTTCTGCCGGTCTTCACCGAATGACAACTTGCCAGGCGGCGAGGTCGTGGTCATCGCGCCATAAGGAGTTGAACCTGAGCGCTGTACGCCGGTGTTCATGTACGCTTCATTATCATAACATATGTATGTGAGGTCATGGCCCCGCTCCATTGCCCCGCTGAGCGATTGCAGGCCGATATCGAATGTACCGCCGTCGCCGCCGAAGGCAACAACATTTACGCCTTTCTTTCGTCCAAGGGCTTTGAGCGCAGATTCCACACCGCTTGCAGATGCCGCTGAGTTTTCAAATGCCTGATGTATCCATGGCACCTTCCACGAAATCTCCGGGTAGGGGCTGGAGACAACCTCCATGCAGCCTGTTGCGTTTGTGCAAATCGTGTTCGGGCCGAGGGCTTTAAGCGCGTATCGGATTGCGAGCGTTCCCCCGCAGCCTGCGCATGCACGATGGCCAGAGGCGAAAAGCTCTTTGTCTGAGACTTCTTTAACAGTTTGGGAAAACTTCCAGCACCTGTTTGCGATAAGGCTGGTTTCACACTTTTGTCTACATCTTACATAACTAGGAATATCAGCAGCTATTTCCATTTGGTCACCAACCTGTGCTTTGGCTTTAACAATTATAAATGTTTCCAGATAGGTTTTTAACAATCAGATGTAAGCAGGCAGGTGAAGACCATGGATTTCAAGCAGGTTATTGTTGTTCGAAGCGATCTTAAAATGAGCCCTGGGAAAATGGCGGCTCAGGTAGCGCACGCCTCGCATTCCGCGGCAGTGGCAACAAAGAAATCCGAGAAAAAATGGTACGACGCCTGGTGGAGTGAGGGACAGAAAAAAGTGGTTGTAAAGGCTGCGGACGCAGATGAAATCCTTGAGCTTTTCCGTGATGCCCGTGCAAACAGCCTGCCATGTTATATTGTAAATGACGCAGGCCTCACCGAGCTTGCGCCTGGAACAACGACAACCCTTGGAATCGGCCCAGCACCAAACACACTTATCGACAAGGTCACAGGCCGCTTAAAACTACTTTGAAATTTGATATATTATGCTGCAGACAAATCACCCTCTTGAAGAGACAGTTGGAATCAGATATTTCATCACCGATACACCGGGAATCGGCGGAAGGCTCAAGCAGGAGTATGCGGATTTTCAGGTCTCAGAAGTCGGGGTTGAAAAACAGGCTGACCCTGAAGGCGACTACACCCATTTCACACTGGAAAAAACGAATTGGGACACGATCCGGGCGATTAGTGCTCTTTCCAGGGCTGTGGGTGTTTCAAGAAAGAGATTCGGATTCGCCGGGACAAAAGACAAGCGCGCGGTGACACGGCAGAGAATGGCGGTTTGGAACGTGCCACCTGCGAGGCTGGAGTCTGCGCGGGTGAAAGACATCCGACTCTATGATTTTACGCAGAGCAGCGAACGCATACTAGTGGGCGACCTAATCGGAAACACCTTTGAAATCACTGTGCGCGAACCGCAGATCGTTGATAAAACAGTTATTGAAGCCTGCCGGGATCAGATACATCTTAAAGGTATTCCCAACTACTTCGGTTATCAACGCTTCGGAGTTCAGCGGCCGAACACACATGTTGTTGGGCGAAAAATCGTGGAAGGAGATATTGAGGGTGCGGTGATGAGTTATCTCGCAGATTACTATCCTGGTGAGCGTGATGACGCGAGGGATGCGCGGCGCAGCCTAAAAGAAACAGGGGATTTCAAGCAGGCTCTTACAGATTTTCCGAAGCGCCTTGGATATGAACGGACTATGCTTGATCACCTCTATAAAAATCCCTCTGATTTTGCGGGCGCCCTTCGCAGGTTCCATAAAAAACTCCGTCAGCTCCTTGTTCACGGGTATCAGAGCTATCTTTTCAACCTGACGCTGAGCCAGATGATAGATGAGGAGTTTGAGATTAGTGGAGTAGACATCCCTCTCTTCGGATATGCGAGCAGATTCACTGAAGCCCGTCAGGGCGAGATTGAAAGAGATGTGCTTGAGTCAGCTGGCCTGGATTTTCACAGCTTTAAAATCGCGTCTATGCCTGAGCTCAGCCCGCGCGGAGGATATCGAACAGCCTCGCTTGAAACAGAGATTTCCTATGAAACAATGGATGAAAACACATTAAAATTCAAATTCTTCCTGCCCAAGGGCAACTATGCCACGATGATTATGCGCGAGTTCATGAAAACAGACCCGGTGAACTACTAGGTTTGGGTTGGTAAATTATTTATTTGTGGGATGCGGTTTTCTGGTATGGATTTTAAAGTGGTCCTTGGCTTTTTGATTGTTTTTATCATCTTTTTGGGAGGCGTGTTTTTCGTGTTTAACACGGGGGATAATTCCGGCGGGGGTGTTGTGAAAACAGGTGGACAGGGTTATACTTCTGCACCAACAAACTCACCGGTTTCTACAACGACTTCTACTCTGCTTGCGAGCTCTGCCACGCCTACGACCACGCCTTTGCCGCGTCCTGTTGAAACATTGCCAGTTGAAACCAAACCGCCTGAGACGATGCCGCCTGTTGAGGAGTATGTAGATGTGACTAAATATAATAATATCGAAATAGAAGATGGACAAAAAGTTTATATAAAGGGAGAACAGGGGATTCTTATTGGAAATATTAAAAAAATATTAAAATAGTAAAAGGAAACATTTATCCTGATTTAGGTGGGTATAGTGTGGAAGATAATGGTGAATTAAGACTTAAAGTTGCGATTAGAGATTTTAGTGACCTCGGCCACCTCGAATTGATTTCATACCCGCAGCGCGGCAACGTCATCATGAAGCAGAATGGGAAGGATGTAGCTTTGATGAAGTATAGTTCCGAATTAGATTTTAATACATATTTACAGATTGCATGTGAACCTGAAAGGTTTAAAAAAACTACTGATTTGTTCTTAGTTGAACGTTACGGAAATTGCTGAAAAATCGGCTCGTCACTGGATATTTCTTAAAAAAATGCAAGGCGTAAAGAGATATTCTACCTGTAGGCTGTAGGCCTCCTATCTATGATAGAGATTAAAACCACTTTTTCCTCCCAGAACACAGTATAGAGAATCCTGATATCTCCAGCCCGAACCCGATATGTTTTTTCACGGCGGCCCTCAACAATTTTCGCACCCTTAGGCAGAGGATTTGAAGACAGCGCATCAAGTTTTTTGAAGACACGTGCGAGATTGGGTTCCGAAAGCTTTTTGATAAACTTCCGGGGCTGAGAAGCAAGCGTTACAGTGAATGTCAAAAGATATAGGCCTCCTCCTCAACATATGGTTTTTCAGCGGCCAAGCTCTTTTTTAAGTTCGTCAACGCTGATTGTCTCGCCCCGCCGATGTTCTTTGAGCGCTTTTTCAACTAGGAGATCTTCTTCAGGAGTCATGAATCGAGCCTCTATCTCTTCTTTCATAGCTTCCACTGTGCCGCGAAGAGCCTTCAACTCTTCATACACCTTCTCCATTGTAGCATCGCTCATAGCAATATTTTTGTGTACTCTCTTGTTTATAAATTATTCCTTGACGGACTTGAAGCATGACCAAGTTACCCGGCGGCATACAACAACAATCTGTTTTTTGTCAATAAATGTTTTAAACCACCTATAATATAATCTATTTTAATGTCAAAGAATTTAATTGCTTTGGGGTCTATGGTCTGCTAGAGTTGGGAAATATCGGATAATTTACACAATCAAGGCAGATAAGGTTTTTGCCGTTACTGTTAAACATCGTAAGAAAGCTTATTAAAAACTCTAAAATGGTTGAACCAGAACAGTTTACTGAAAATGCTAAAGCAAAATTATTGTGTTAATATAGTTTTTTTACGCTAGATAAGGTTCATCTTAGTGTAGTTGAAAAACTAACATGTTAGAAAATCTGTTTTAACACGCTCACTTCCCCCCTAGAGTTATGTTTTCAACCATTCACCCTGTTACTTCTTGTAAACAACATCATGATGATTGAGGTCAACAAAAGAGACAACCCTCTCCACCTCATCCACCGTGAATAAAAGGACGAAAGAGCTTTTCACATGCACCCGCCTAACACCCTTCAGGTTACTGCGCAACGGCTTATAATGCGTTGGGTGTTCAATGACCTGCGCCATCTTACGTTTCACAGCCTCAAAAAAAGGAGTGTCTTTCTTCCTGATCCTGCGAAGCTTTTGTTTAAGTGTCTTTTTAACTTCGAACGCGTAGGCTTCAGTCACTTAAAAAGCCGCCTCGAACTCGTCCACGCTCCTATATCGAGTGCCTTCCTCGGAAAGGAGTCTCTTTAGCTTTTCCTCATAATCCGGATCAAGCTCCTGCCTGCCCACAATTTCGTCAAGCTCACTCCTCATCTCAAGAACCTGCTCTTTCAAAAACTCGATGCTCTCGTAGATTTTTTTCATGTCAACCTCAGCCATATGCTTTCACCTTTGACCTTATTATGGCTTTCAATCTTTATATTGCTTTAGCTAATCTTCTCCCCACTTCTCAATCGCCTGCTTAAGTTCTCTATGGTCTTTTGCATATTCATCTAGTGAAACACCTGCCATGGTAGCATCAACAGCCTGCCGCATCGCGACTGCGCCTTTCACCGTGCCCCCAGGATGTCCGTGTATCCCGCCGCCTGCCTGACATATCAGGTCTGTTCCAAAGAACTCGACCAGCGCCGGCACATGCCCAGGGTGAAGTCCGCCCGATGCCACTGGAAACACATTTTTAATCCCGCCTAGGGGTTGCTTACAAGCATTGATGTTATCTTCAACTTCCCCTCGTCCCTCACTCATCTTCCCCACAGCCGTTCCCACATGGAGCTGGTCCACCCCGATAAGACGCGCAACCATAGCGATAACAGGCATTGAGATTCCGTGAACCGGGTTCTTTGTAAACGCGGCATGGCCTGCCCGATGAGCATGGATTACAAGATTGAAATCATGGTTTCGAATTGTCTGCAAGGCTGAGAATCCAGCCGTGAGAATGTCCACCATAATATAGCGTCCGCCGCTCTCCTGCACGAATTCCGCCCGCCTGATCATCTCCTCAGTTTCAGCCGTGACATTGGCCATATAGACTTTTTTCTCGCCTGTCTCAGATTCGGCTTTGTCCCGCATTGCAAGAGTCTGGATAATGCGGTCTTCGAAGGGGTTGAACTTTTGGCTGCTCAGATTTTCATCATCCTTTACAATGTCGCAGCCCCCTGCCCATGCGTCATAGGCTACTTGCGCGTGGTCTTTTGTGTTGAGGCCGAGCTTAGGTTTTACAATGGTTCCCACAAGCGGACGCCTTTCAACGCCCAGGAGTTTTCGCACACCCTTGATTCCGTATTTCGGGCCTTTGAAGCTCGCCGCAAGAGCAGGCGGGAAGTGAATATCGTTGAGGCGCAGGTTGATTCCCTTGAGTCCGAAGACGTTTCCAGCAACGCTTGACAAGATATTCGCCATGTTTCCAGGTTCAAAGAGCCCGGAGGGATAGGCGATTTTCATATTTTTCCCAGCTATTTCAAAAACAGTTGCACAAAGCCGCTCAACATAGGGTTTTTCAGTGGAAATATCAGTCCATGTTCCAACCGAGCTTTCAGCGGCCACCCCGCCCGCGGCAAAGGCGTAATCCATCTCCCCGGGTTCAAGTCGAAAATCGCAAATCAAATCCTCGCTTTCAGGCTTATGGTTCAGGTCAACAAAATCTTCATATTTCACATAATCACTCCTCGCTTTAACAAAAATATAAATAGTAATTAATATTTATACCTGTTTGAATAGAAAAAAGCACAGCTTTTGCTGGAGGAGAATAAATAGAATGGCGGAAGAAACGGAGTCCCTATCCATGGAGGAATTGACACAGCAGGCCTTTGACTTCAAAAATAAATGGTATGGGCTAGCGGGTAAAGCGGAGGGTCTTTCAAAGTTTAAATCAGGGTTTGATGAGGGATTCAAAGAAGATATCAAGGCGATTTATGAGGATATTGACCTTTGCAAGGATTATGTTGACAGATTCGAGATTCATCTGAAGGAGTATTTCCCGGATAAGAGAACTGACATTACCTGGATGACGAAGAAGGTTTTCCGGCATTTTGAAGACCTCCGTGTGATGGCGAAAAAAGACAGTGACATTCTCGAAGGATCAAAGGATCTTGGTACTCAGCTCAAAGCGCTTCAAGCCGATCTTGCGAAGGCTGAGGCAAAGCTCAAAGAAGCTGAGAAGAAGAGCGGTGAAGCATGCCGAAAATACTTTGACATGAAAAATGAGTACACCGCCGAGTATCAGTTGATTGATGCTGACATTAAAAAGAAGCTTGATAAGATTGAGAAAAAGTTCTTTGAAATGACCACACCCATTATCGAGGGGCATGACATCACGATCTCATCTCGGACTGTAACTATTAAGGAGCTTTTTGAGCTTCTCAGTGATAAGCCGAAGGATGCGGAGAAGATCAGTCTCGTTGTGAAGAAGGGCGGGCTCTTCGGTAAAAAAGCGGAGGTGGACGTGGCTAAGACTAGTGTTCTAAAATATGTTACCGGCGAGATACTTGATGGTGTGCCGCCGATTCTTAGGGAGAAGAAGAAACGTGTTGAGGCGCTGAAGTCAAAGTATACTGAGCTTCCAAGGCTTGAATCTGCATGTGAAAACAGCGAAAAAAGTCGGAAGAAGTTTGAACAACCGGTTGATGATCTGCGGGCGAAGATTTCAGATATAAAAAAGAGCGATGTCTTCAAATTCGTTGACTACGACGGGATCCTTGAGGCGCGGGAACATTATATTGAAAAGATCGGTGAGGCGGAAAAAGAGGTGAAGGAATACCTTGATTTTGCGCTTGTGAATTTCGAGGGTTTTGTGGAGCTTGAAACAGATGTTGAAAAACGCCAGCTCCTCTCTGAGATCAAGGGTGCCAAGCTTACCGCTGCGGAGAAGGAGAAGGAAGCTGCTACGGCGCGTGAAGATCTTTCAGCTAAGGTTAAAGAGCTTACCAAGATGACCGCGTCTAAAGAGGGTTTTGAGAAGAAGCTTTCCGAGACCCTGGCGCTTTTAACGGCTGCTGAGTCTGACGCGGCTGAGAAGGGCAGACGTCTTGAAGCTGTGAATAAGAAGGTAAAAGACTTTGAAGCCATTGTCCTTTCTGGTTTGAAAAACATTGAGTCCTCTGTGTCATCCGGGCTTTCTGAGATCAATAAATCGATGCAGCCCAAGACAGGCGATGAAAGCGCTGAAAAAGAGGTTGGAAAAAAGGTTGAGTCTCTGCGGGGCAAAAAGAAATAAACCTCACCCCCCAACTATTTTTTTTCTCTTTTTATTTTCCCTGGTTTTTTTCGGAAGCTCCACTTTAAAGGTGTTCCCGCCAACAGGGTTGTCCTCCACCCACACTCTGCCACGGTGAAGCTCGACAATGCGTTTTACAATTGCAAGGCCGAGGCCGGAGCCTTCCACGCTTTCCTTGCCCACTCTTGTGAAGCGCTCGAAGATGTTTTTCCAATGCGCTCTTTCTATCTTTTCAGCCTGATCTGAAACTGAAACCACTGTGCTTTCTGCCGTGTCTTCAACATTTAATACAATCTTGCTTTTTTCTCTGCTGTATTTCACAGCGTTTGAAAGCAGGTTTGTGAAGACATCTTCAATAATCGGGCTTACAAGAATGGTTTGAACCGGCTTATTCTTCCAGACTATCTTTATCTTCTTCTTAGCGATTTCTTTTTCCAAGCCCTTTAACGAACCATCTATAATCGCAGTAATATTCATAGATTCAAGGGTTAGGTCCTCTGATTCTTCAAGTCGTGAAAACTTGCGGGCGTCTGTAATAAGGTTCACAAGTTTTTGAGCGCTTCCCTGGATACTTGTCACATAATCCGCAGAATCGCGTGGCAGCTCGCTTTCAAGCAGCATGTCAGTATAGTTCAGTATCACTGAGCTTGGGTTTATGAAGTCATGACTCATAATGTCTGCGAAAAGGTCTTTGAGCCTGTTGGATTGTTCAAGCATCCGGGTTCGCTCCACAAGCTGGTTTTCAAGGATTCTGCGCTCAGTAATATCCCGTGATACTGCGACCACTCCGAGAAATCCTCCTTCTTCATCTCTAACCGCCGAGTAGCTGTGCTCAAAAAACCGCTCTCCAAGGCATACAACACGGCTGATCTCGCGCTGCTCACCGGTTTTTAACTTCTCAATGAGTTCGAGAACCTTTTCATAAACCCGCTCTGGATGACAGTCTAAAAACGGCTTTCCAACAATATCCACTCCCTTCACACCCCGTATCTCGCCGCCCACAGGATTGCATATGCGAACAATATTTTCTGCGTCGATGAATATCACGCCTTCGGCCATGCCTCCGATAAGCCGATTCAAAAACTCGGTACTCTCAAAATCCTCTGCTGCAACCATACGTATAGAAGGAGGGTAAATTTTCTTTAAATATCTTTTGCGAAGTTAGATTCATAGCTATATTGTAAAGCTGGAGGTGGAAGATGTGACGCGGCCGATTAAAGACATGTTCAGAGACATTGTTGAGGAGTGGGAGAGCTATTGGAGAGACACAATCGAGTTCACAGACTTCTTAAACGACTACATCGAGATAAACGATGACCAACACACCTACATTGTGAAAAAACGCAAAACCGAAGTCGAAGCGGAACAATAAACTCAGGATAACACGTATTATAATGTTGTTGGAGTTAATTGAACATTAGATGAGTCAAAGACCGTTTATTTTTCTAATTAGATCTATCGAATCTCTTGGATAGTATAATAATTATAATTCTTCAGGCCAACTAAATTCTCTAGCAAAAAAATCGTAGGCCTTCCAATAGATTTTTCTTGGTTCTTTTGGTTTCGGAATCGATACTGTTATTGTTTCTACTTCGTCATCAACTTCGTGGAAGAGTTCATCTTCTCTTTTTTCCATCTCATTCTCCGTAGAAATTTTCAAAACCACTTTTTCAGGTTGTTTTGTACTAGTCCTCCTTTCAGGTGTTCCTTCGAATAACCCAGTGCCTCCAGTATCCGCGCTACCGGAGGCAATAGCTGGTTTTCAATATAATAGTCAACGTCGATGTCATCGATCTTGGCGTCTTCAATCGGCTCAGCACGATCAGAGATCATGCCCGGCCCCTTCCGAATAATATAGCCAATCGAAGTTCCAGGATTCACCTCGCGGCCCCGCTCAATGGATTTCTCAGCAGCCCGCACATGAGGCCCCTTATTCTTATAACTTTTAATGTTCTTCGTGAGCTGAGTAAATAGCGTGATCTCGTCAAGGCTTACCCTGCGCTCCTTCAGCGTTGCAACCCGATCCTTCACAATCTGCACCGCCTTCATGGGATCACCCTCCTTGAGTAGGATGGAAAGCACCTCTTGCTGTGTGTCCCGCGAAAGCTTAACCCAATCCCGGCGCACTGTCTCAAGGCCTTTCACCGTAATGTTTTCCTTTTCGTCGATGAGTGCGTATCTCTTCTTTGTGATGAAAATCCCCCTTGGATAGAAACCGTCATACTCAAGCTCCACTGTGCCGGGCAAGCGTTTGTTCGCGTCCCGCATAAACTCCATCGCGCGCTCCCTCTTTTCAGGCGGGACCACCATGAAAAGCGAGTCCGTGTCGCCGTAGACAACTTTGAAGCCATATTCTTCTTCGGCAATTTTCATCACAAGTTTTGTGTACATTCGGGCGTAGCTGGTTGTGCTTTCAGCACACTCCTTCTTATACCACCGCGCCCTTGGATATCCCATGTAGCCGTAGAAGCTGTTTGCAATGATTTTCAAGGCGTTTTGCGTGACATTCAGCATCTTTTTTTCAAATGGATCTGTCGCATCTTTCATGCGCCGCTTCGCATCAAGCCTGCGGTCAAGTATCCGTTTCAAAACGCTGGGGATAAAGCCTTCTTCATCGGTTGCGAAGTGAAAGTCCAGTTCCGGCGGGCTGTTTTCATCTCTCCCCGCTCGAAGAGTTGTAGGATCAATGTTATGTGTAACTATGATACTTGGATATAGGCTTCTGAAATCAAAGACCACAATGTTTTCCACCAGGCCCTTTACAGGCTCCATCACATATCCGCCTGCGTAGGTGTCTCCGGCGCGGGCCAAGTATTCTTTGCCGCCGCCTTTGTTGGGCACAAGCTCGCCCCGTACAAAGGCTTCCCGTATGAGCAGCCATTCCACAAGCTGGCCTGCAGTCATCCTGGATGTGTCCTGAATTGGAAGGCCCACGACCTGCGACAAAACTATGTAGAGGGGTAGAAACTTTTCTGCAAGCTCAAGCGTTACATCCACATCCTCAATTGAATACTGCATAAAGGCCCGAAGGTCTGCGCCGCCCCGATCCCAGTACTGCCACATGAGCCCTGCAGGAATCTTTTCTTTCTCAATTCCCAGGACGTCGAGCACAACGTTTTCCAAGACGTAGCTTGAAAGCTTGACGTTGCGACGCACAACAGGGTAGAGGTCCACGTGCGGGCGGCCGCGGATCACTGACTCGGTGAGGCCTCGTCCCTTTCGAATGCTTGGCTGAAGCCCCAGCCTGCCCAGAGGAAAATCAACTCCCAGGGTCTTCGCCCGATCCAATATGTAGGGGATGTCGAACTGATCTGAGTTGTAGCCTACGAGGATGTCGATTCCCTCTTCTTCAACGATTTCGCAAAACCGTCTAAGAACGGTTTTTTCATCTTCAACTACAGTTACATAATCCGGTGCCTCAGCGTCTTTGTATGTGAGCAGCCCGCGACGGCCGGTGGACGCGGCGTAGCTGAGCATGATCACAGGGTCCACGCTCACTCTGGGCGCTCCCTTAGGGTTGTAGACCTCGATATCGAAGGCCATGACCCGCAGATTTTCCTCCTGCCCATCTGTGGACACTATCTCCTTTAGGATGCCCTTTTCTGCTGTGAACTCGGCGTAGTTAAGGGGCACGAGCCGTTTGTCGATGAGATAACGCCGTGAAAAGAGGATGTCATGCTCATAGATCTCCCTAACACTATCCATGTTTCGCAGTTCTTCACGGATCTTCGGAACCTCGCCGGGATGGCTGACTGTAAGCTTGTAAACCTTTTTTTCCACGCCATAGTATAGCCGGGTGACAGCCTCGCAACTGCCGAAAACTGACAGTTCATCCTCTGCCCCACCGTCCTCTAGCTCCACATAGATATAGGGTTGAAAATCTTTGTCAAAGACGGTTTCATTTCTCAGAAAAAGCCGGAGCTCTGCCTTCTCATCAACGGTTTTGTAATCGATGTCAAGTAGTAGGTCGCGGGACATATTGTTTTAACAATTAGCCCTTGCAAATATAACCTTTTCCGGCGTAATGTTTTAAAACATGAGACCTCAATATATGTGTTATGCGACCCCATGTGATACTGAATGCCGGAGTCACCGCGGATGGTAAGATCGCTACTAGAACAGGGGACTCAGCAATCTCTTCAAAAGAGGATCTGGAGCGTGTGCACAGGATCCGCGAGTCTGTGGACGCGATTATGGTGGGGATTGGAACTGTTCTTCTCGATGATCCCAGGCTTTCGATCCACAAAATCGATTCACATGCTGAAAACCCGATCAGGGTTGTTGCTGACAGCAGGGCGCGCATCCCGCTTTCAGCTCGAATGTTCAACGAGAAGGGGACAACGATTATCGCGGTTTCTGCAAAGGCTGATAAAGAGCGTGTCCGAAAGATTGAGAAGCGGGCTGAGGTTTATGTGTGCGGCGCTGAAAAAGTTGATCTCAAATGTCTTATGCGCAAGCTCTACAGGCGCGGCGTGCAAACCCTGCTTCTCGAAGGAGGGGGCAACCTCAACTATAGTATGCTCAGATCTGGTCTTGTGGATGAGGTGCGCTTTGCGATTGCGCCGCGACTCGTGGGCGGGCGGGATGCTGTAAGTCTCGTGGAAGGCGAGGGGTTTCCAACAGTTGCAGAGGGTGTTGAGCTTGAGCTTTTAAAGCACTACTCTTTGGGCCGCGACCTCATATTGGAATACCGTGTTGTAAGAAAGGGAGATTAATATGGCGGCCCCGGTTTTTTCACAGATATTTTCGGCATTCATCTTTTTCCTGCCAGCCTATGTTGCGAATACAGGTGCAGGCTTTTTCGGCGGCGGCAGAGCGCTTGACGGGGGCCGTGTTCTCTGGGACGGGCGCCGAGTATTTGGATCTGGGAAAACTGTGCGGGGAACAGCGGCTGGAATCGCTGTTGGAACACTCTATAAAGTGGTTGAAAACCTGGCAACCGCGCAGCCGGCAGGCCGGGAGCTAATGCTGGCACTGCTGCTTTCAACAGGCGCTATGGGAGGCGATCTCGTGGGAAGCTTCATAAAACGCAGAATCGGGATTGAAAGCGGCGAGTCAGCACCGCTACTGGACCAGCTTGACTTCGCACTTGGCGCGCTCTTTCTCGCAACCTTCGTAACCCCTGTTTCCACAGAAACAGTTATAATCCTGCTGCTCATAACTCCAATCGGGCATCTTGGAGTGAATATAACCGGATTTCTGCTCCATCGAAAAGAAGTGCCCTGGTAGAGGTTAAATAAAAAAAATTTCAATAAAATTAATTTCTTGCGATAGCTCTGTTTGTCATCGCAAAAGATAAAAACTCAGAAACATATCTCAGCTTAATGTCCAAACAAAAACTTATTGACGAGATTAAAACGCGCGCTGTTAAAAGAGGTGATTTCACCCTTGCATCAGGCAGAAAGAGCAGCTATTATCTTGACCTTAAACTCGCCTACACCGAGCCCAGTGTTTTGAAGGCTATTACCGAGGCCCTGCGAGAGGGTGCGCAGGGACTGGATGTGGATCGCGTGGCTGGAATGGAGCTTGGAGCTGTTCCGCTTGCTGTTGCGTTGAGCCTTGAGCTGGATGTCCCCTTTGTAATCATTCGCAAAGAGAAAAAAGGCTATGGCGCAGCCAAGCGCTTTGAAGGCGAAATCAATGAGGGTGAGAATATCCTGCTAGTTGAGGATGTGGTTACAACCGGCGGGTCTGTAGGGCAGGCAGTCGATGTCATTCGAAGCGCCGGCGGCAGGTGCAGCCGCGCGATTACCGTTATCGACAGGCTTGAAGGAGGAGAGGAAAGTCTTCAAAAAATTAATATAGACTTGATCTCAATTCTAACCATCAGAGACTTGGAGTTGTAAATTTACATGAGTGATGATTCAAATGTTCCATTCATAATCAAGTCTATTGGAATACTTCTCGTCTTTGTGGGTGTCATCGGTTTTGTGAGCGGGATCTTCGCGCTCAATGTGGTGAATGGTTTTTCTGAAGTCAAGATTTCACGAGACGCATCGAAAGAGCTTGTAGAGGCGTCTACACTTCTAGCGCGTGATAAAAACAATATTCAGGGAGCACTGGATGATGCGTCAGGTAGTCTCGCAACGGTTTCAGGGGATTTGATGGATGCCTCCACTGAACTCGCGGGAACCGCGGCTTCTCTTGAAAAGACTTCAGGCAATATTGGTGGTGCGGCGTCATCACTTGCCGAGTCTGCCGCGTCGGATCGGGCGGCTGCAGGTGATCTCAGGGCGTCAGCCGATGCCATGGACGTGCTCTGGGGCCCGACAGATGTTGCCTCAAATCTACGCAGTGCTGCATCCAAAATAGAGGAATCTGCAACGCGTCTCGAAGCAGGCTCGGTGAAACTAGGGGATGCCTCTGCAAGCACAAGGGAGGCGTCAACAAAGCTCACTGCCTCCGCGTCTGATCTGAAAACCGTGGGCGGAGGGCTCAATGAGACAAGCGATAAGATCGGTGAAGCCGCCTCTGCGGTGGGGCAGATGACAAATCGGTTTATAACAAATATCAACAATCTTCTAGCAGGGGTTGAATGGCTTGATGGAGCAAATACAAAGACGATTCTCTCCGAAATCATAGTCTATTTCATGCTTATACACTTGCTCTTCGCCGCAACCGGCGGGGCGCTGATTCTGCTTTCAGCTAATATTCATGGGTGGTAAAATGAAGGTTTTAATTGTTGGCGGCGGCGCGAGGGAGCACGCAGTTTCAAAGGCGCTTAAGAAAAATCCTGCTGTCAAACTCTACAGTGTGATGAAGAATCGTAATCCAGGGATAATGCGGCTCTGCGAAGAAGTGTCACATCACGACGAGCTTGACACAACTCGAACTGCGGAGTTTGCTGCGAAGATGGGTGTTGACTTTGCCTTTGTCGGGCCTGAGGCGCCTCTTGCCGCGGGTTGTGCGGACGTGCTTGAAAACGCCGGGATTCCATGCATCGGACCGAAGGCGGTTCTTGCTCGAATCGAGTCTGACAAAGAGTTTATGAGAGGGCTTTTGGACAAATACAATATTCCCTGCAACCTCAGACACAAAACATTTGACTCGGTTTCAGAGGCGTCAAGCTATCTAGACTCAGTGGGTTGTGATGTTGCTGTTAAGCCTGTGGGGCTCACCGGCGGAAAAGGTGTTAAGGTCATGGGCGAGCAGCTAAGCAACGTGGATGATGCGAAAGCCTATGTTCGTGAAGTTATCGAGGGCGGAATCGGTGGCGGGAAGGTTATTATCGAGGAAAAAGCTGTGGGCGAGGAATTCACACTCATGGCCTTTGTAGACGGGGAAAACATCGCTCTCATGCCAGCTGTGCAGGATCATAAGCGTGCATTTGTTGGTGACACCGGCCACAACACAGGCGGCATGGGGAGTTACTCTGATTCAAATCATCTCCTTCCATTCCTCTCTGAATCAGTGGTTGAAGAAGCTGGACGCGTGATAAAAGAGACTGTTCGAGCGCTGAAAAAGGAGACTGGAGAGAAATATAAAGGCATACTCTACGGGCAGTTCATGCTCGGCCGTGATTTGAAGGTAATCGAGTTCAACTGCCGCTTCGGCGACCCTGAGGCTATGAATGTGCTCTCAATTCTGGAAAGTGATCTGGCCGGTGTCTGTCAGGATATTGTACGTGGACGGCTGGGGGATGTGAAATTTTCCGGGCAGGCGACGGTATGCAAATACATAGTGCCAGAGGGATACGGCGTGAAATCCACAGCCGGGCAGCGCCTCACAATCGACGAGGAGAAGATAAAGAGTCTTGGCGCAGTGCTTTACTATGCGGCTGTAAACGAAGAAGCCGGCGAGATCTTCACAACCTCTTCGCGCTCAGTGGGAGTTATTGGGATTGCAGACACGATTTCTGAGGCAGAGCGGATTTGCGAGGAAGCAGTGGAAAGTGTTAGAGGCGAGCATATATATCATAGAAGAGACATTGGAACATCGGGGCTTATAGAAAAGAAACTTGATGGTTTGAAGGGACTGCGATGAATATACTTTCAATCTTTGATACAGAGGACTTTATCTTTGATCTGCTTATTAGAGCGGAGGAGCTGAAGAAAGGCAGAGTCTGCCGGGATCTTTCGAAGAAAACCTTGGGATTGGTCTTTGAAAAAGCGTCCACCCGGACACGGGCGTCCTTTGAAGTGGCTATGACACAGCTCGGCGGGCACAGCCTTTATCTCAACCCCCGCGACACTCAGATCGGCCGTGGCGAGTCGATTAAAGATACGGCGCTCACACTCAGCAGGTATCTCGACGGCGTTGCCATCAGGGCGATTTCACACAAGACCATTGCAGAGTTCGCAGGCCACGCAACAATCCCGGTTATAAACGCGCTCACCGATCTTGAGCACCCATGTCAGGCGCTGGCTGATCTGCTTACGATCAAAGAAAAAAAAGGCGGTTTCAACGTTAAGCTCGCCTATGTTGGCGACGGCAACAATGTCTGCAACTCGCTTATCGGCGGAGCCGCGCTTGCTGGGATGGAAATCGCTGTTGCAACGCCGCCGGGCTATGAACCGAACAGGGAGATTTTAAATAAGGCGAAAGACATATCAAGCTCAACTGTTACAGTTACCAATGACCCCTATGAGGCGGTTGCTTCTGCTGAGGTGGTTTATACCGATGTTTGGGTCAGCATGGGCCAGGAGAAATCTGAGGCTCAGAGGATAAAAGACTTTAAAGACTATCAGATTAATAGTGGACTACTGGATATGACGAGTAATGCCCTGGTAATGCATTGTCTGCCTGCTAAACGAGGAATGGAGATAACGGACGAGGTTCTTGACGGGCCGAATTCAATTGTCTTCGACCAGGCTGAAAACAGATTGCATTTACAGAAGGCTCTTATTGAGAAGGTGTTTAGATGAAGGTAAGTATTATTGGTGCAGGGAGAGTGGGCGCGACAGCCGCCTTTCTGCTTATAGAACGCGGGCTTTGTGAGGAGCTTGTAATTGTTGATGTAAACCGGGATAAAGCAGTCGGCGAGGCGATGGATCTGAAACATGGCTCGGCTGCTCAGAAGCGGGTGCGAGTGATAGGCACAGACAACTACGCTCTTGTGAAAAACTCGAATATCACGGTGATTACCGCAGGCATCCCCAGAAAGTCGGATGAGAGCAGGCTTGATCTTGCGAAGAAAAACGCTGAGCTAATCAAGGAGATTACCCGAAATGTTGTTGCCCACACGAGCGGCATGATACTTGTTGTTTCAAATCCAGTTGATCTCATGACTTATCTCGCAGTTAAAGAGTCAGGGCTAAATGAGCGCAAGATCTTCGGCCTTGGAACAATGCTTGACACGCTGCGCTTTAAATCAATTCTTACAGACCTTTATCTTGATTCTGATGATGTATATATTATCGGCGAGCACGGTGATTCCATGGTACCGGTTCTGTCTGGCGTAAAAGATATTGACATGGATAAATATCTGAATCTGATTGAGGGTGTGCGCAGGGTTGCAGCCGATGTGATAAGGCTTAAAGGCGCAACATTCTATGCGCCTGCTGTTGCGATTGTTGAGGTTGTGGAAGCTATTGTTAAAGATAAAAAACAGACTATGCCAATTTCGGTTTACCACGATGAATATGATATTTGCATCAGTAATCTTGTAAGCGTGGGATGCGACGGTATCAGGCGTGCTGATATCAGGCTTTCCACGGATGAAAAGGAGAGGTTTTTAAAGTCAGCTAGAATAATTGAAAAGGAGATTAAAAAGTTAAAGGATTAACAAGGTGATTTGAAATGATTAGACCGAAGATTTGGAAGAAATTTGAATTTAAAGAAGGTAAGGGTTTTTCACTTAGAGAGCTTAAAAGCGTGGGTATTTCGCTTTCAGATGCAAAGCGGCTTGATCTTGCTGTGGATGCGACGCGGCGGTCAAAGTATGATGACAATATCACGGTTCTTGCTGATGTGAAAGCAAAGGCACCTAAACCGGTTAAAAAGGCTGCTCCAAAGCCTGCGGCCAAGAAAGCTGTTAAGAAGACTCCTGTAAAGAAAACTGAGAAGAAAGAAACTGCGAAAAAGAAGCCTGCGGCCAAGAAAATCACAAAAAAAGCGGCTCCTAAAAAGGTCGCGGCGAAAAAGAAACCCGCAGCAAAAAAGGCAGCTCCCAAGAAAAAATCGGCAGCCGCTAAAAAAGAGAAGGCCTGATCTCGGATGGTTGAGGTCGAAAAAGCCCTTCGAAACTCTCTGGGGCTCTATAGAAAAAACCCTGCATTCGTCCTCCCCCATCTAATTGAAACCGTTCTCACACTCCTGGTTTTCCTCTCAACGGCTGTGACAGTTGTCATGGCCATTGGAGTTCATTTCTCAGACGCGCTTTTAGAGGAGGATCCAACGCTTTTCATAAGCCAGATAGCCAGTGCGGGAATGGGGCTAATTACAATTATTATTCTTTCCTTTCTCTTCACATTATTTCTCTCAGCCCTTATCAAGGCCGGCGCGATAGCAGGCGTTGTGGGCATGGCGAAAAAAGGTTTTAACGGTGAAAAAGCAAGCCTGGGCTCAGGCTTTGTTGCGACGAAGAAGTATACAGTTGACATCCTGCTGTTCTGGATATTTATCGGACTCATCTACTCAGCCTCCATGGTCCTGGCCTTCGTGCCATCTGTTGTTATCTCCGCCCTTGGAATGCCTGAAGGTCTCGTTCTTGGAGCAACGATTCTCATGTTTCTTCTCCTCTTCATCCCGGGAGTTGTTTTTTATGTGCTCATCATGTTTGCACCCCAGTTCATCGTGGTTGAGGGAAGAGGTATGCTTGCAGGCGTGAAAAAAAGCATCACCTTTGTAAAGGAAAATCCAGGTGCTGTTCTCATCTATATCGCGATTGTATTCATCTTCAGTTTCTTTGTTTTCGGAGGGCTTGGAATACTTTCGCTTCTGCCGGATCTATTCAGAAATGCAAGCCCTTTTATCGCGACCGCACTGGACATCCTCTTTTTTATCCTGCGCTTATCAGTTGGCATAATCATCGCACCCTATTTCGAAATCGTTAAGACCTGGATGATTGCTGAAGAGAGAACAGAACCTGTCACAGGATAACCCCCTGTTTTTATTGAACTTTACCATGGAAGATTGTTCCAGTTAACTTTATATAAAATCCGATAAATATGGACGGCATAGACGAGGGTAGAAAACGAGATGACTGTGCTTGAGGGTGAACTGGAGGCTAAAAGAAATAGCAATGTACATATTCTCCTAGTTGATGATGAACCTGATTTTCTTGTTGTCATGAGCAGGCTTCTGCACAAACACGGCTACATGGTTTCAGAGGCGTCAAACGGAAGACGCGCCCTAGAAATCGCGCGAAACGAACATCCTGACGCGATACTTCTTGATGTTATGATGACAGATAAAAATGGTTGGGACGTATGCCGAGCCTTGAAGTCAAACCCTGAAACACGGGACCTTCCGATCATCATGCTCACAGTTATGGCCGAGGATGAAAGCGTAAAACGAAGCTTCAAATACGCAGGCGCGGACTGGCATATTACAAAGCCCTTTGACATTGACCTGCTTTTCTTCATACTACAGATGGCTTCAAACCGTGATGGTAAGCCTATGCTTGAAAAAAAGATTGCCAGTCTCATCAAAAAAAATCGGAAGATGAAAAAAGTGCTTGAAATGATCAATCCAAAGCTCATCGACCGTAACTACGATTTCCTAGCTAAAAAACCGAAGAACTAGCCCTGCCGGCACATGAGAGTGGACCGGGGTGGTTTAGGGGGAAAAGATTTTCTAAGCCAATATTTCAATGAGTGATATGGAAGGTAACCGTGTACCTGAAAACAATCTCTTGCTGGTGGTAACGGCCTTTATTTCCGGCATGTCGATTATGGCGCTTGAGATGAGCGCGTCCCGGCTTCTGGCACCCTATTTCGGCACATCACTCTTTGTTTGGACCAACATCATCGGGATAACCATGATCTCCCTTTCAATCGGATACTACTATGGCGGGAGGATTGCAGATGGGAAGACCGATTCGAAACCGATGTTTCGAGTGCTGCTAGGTACAGGCAGTTTCGCCGTGCTCATACCTTTTTTCGCCCCTATTGTCATGAGTGTTTCACAGGGTGCAGTTAGCTCTGGAAGCGCCGGTGTTTTCTATGGCTCCATGCTTGGAACGATCCTGCTTTTTGCACCGCCCATTACAGCGCTTGGCGGGGTGTCGCCCTATGTTATCAGGCTTTCCACGTCTGGAGATGGAAGCTATGGAACGGTTGCTGGAAGGGTTTTTGCAGTCTCAACTGTTGGGAGTATTCTGGGCACCTTTCTCCCGGTGCTTCTCTTGATACCTATCGTGGGCACGAAGCAGACGATTCTTATATTTGGCGTAGCCCTTATTGTGCTCGGCCTCATTGGGCTTGGAAAACAAGGGCTGTCTCTCGTTGCACTGCTTCTACTTTTCACAACCTTTTTAGTTGGTTCAGCCCGTCCCGGCGAAGGCGTGATATTTGAGAAGGAGTCGGTGCATAACTACATCCAGGTTGTCGAGCACAGTGGTGTACGCTATCTCAAGCTCAACGAGGGATATGCTTATCACTCCATCTACAACCCAGGCTCTGTGACTGTAAACGGAGTTTGGGATTATTTCAACATTCTGCCTCTTTTAAATCGGGATGCAAAGGATGCCCTGATTATCGGTCTTGCAGGGGGAACTGTTGCCCGCGAGTACCGGTTTTTCTATCCAGACCTCGCTGTGGATGGCGTGGAACTGGACTCTGAAATCATCAAGGCTGGAAACACCTTCTTCGACATGGCAGGGGCTAATCTCAAAACATATAACATGGATGGGAGAAGCTTTCTAAAAACTACAGACAAAAGATATGACATCGTAATAATAGACGCCTACAAACAGCCCTACATACCTTTTCACCTCACAACCCAGGAGTTTTTTACTGAGGTCAGATCCAAGCTGAGAGATGGGGGGATCGTTGCCATAAACGTTGCTACAACAGGCAGTGATTCAAAGGTCCAGCTTATGCTTGAAAACACCCTTGCCAGTGTCTATGAAAATGTCTACACCCTCGATGTGCCGAATACATTGAATAGTATTATTATCGCAAGCGACAAGGAGCTTTTCTTTGAGTTTTCACCTGAAAAGCCGGTGCTAGAAAGTATCGCATCCCGCGCTAGGGGAAACATTAGAAAAATAGAGTTTGACCCTGCCGAGATGGTTCTCACAGACGACCGCGCGCCTGTTGAAATGTACACCGACATGATGATACTAGACTACATTAGGTCTCAGGACACACGAGGATTCACAGAACAGTTCGAATAGAGACTATTGAGCTGACGGATTGTTGTCAATAATTATATACATCCATAAGGATATTACACAAAACATAGAAAATGTTCTTCCCCCACAAGACAGTAAAATGGAGCATCAGATGAAAAGCCGTGTCAAAATATTTTTATCGAAGCACAGAAGGAGCAGGCTAATACAAAAATTAGACCAATCCTTTATTGGGTTCCATAGGGCATATGAAAACATGAATTATGATTTTTCAAGTAACGGTGAAGAAAATGTCCTTAAACGTTTAAAGGCCACCATTTCATGCAAAACTATCTTCGATGTGGGCGCAAACAATGGAGAGTGGAGTTGTCTTACATCAACCATATTTCCAGACGCCCATATCCATGCTTTTGAGATAATGCCTGAAACATTTCAAAGCCTGTTGAATGCAACCAGCCAAATAGAAAATTTCAGCCCACATAATGTCGGTCTATCTGATGTAGAAGGAACTATCCCAGTATATTATTCGCCCGATAAAAGCTCTCTTGCAACCTGTGTACCTGAATTTTCTGAAAAATTCCATAGATACAAACCAAAGAAACTTGTTACCAATATAACAAAGGGAGATATCTTTTGTAGAAACAAATCGATTGACACTGTTGACTTTCTGAAAATCGATGTAGAAGGGCATGAACATAATGTGTTGAAAGGCTTTGAAGGCATGTTAAAAGCAGGCCGAGTCAAGATAATACAGTTTGAATATGGATATGTAAATATTTGCACTCATTTTCTCCTGAAGGATTATTATGAGTACCTTGAAGGCTTTGATATGAAGAT
Organism: archaeon BMS3Abin16; assembly: GCA_002923215.1. Classification (GTDB taxonomy): domain Archaea; phylum Hydrothermarchaeota; class Hydrothermarchaeia; order Hydrothermarchaeales; family SZUA-236; genus SZUA-236. Next base: position 22,005 of record BDTI01000045.1, read on the forward strand.
CGGAAAGATTTATCCCAGATATGTTGACTTCAGAGAGTACAGTTATTCAGATGAAAACTTCTTTGGACCTAATTATCTGGCGGTTCATTCCTCTTGCGGAGAAGTAATAGACTCGTTGTCAGCATGAAATGG